>CAZMWO010000512.1:2453-2956 GCA_964569565.1 uncultured bacterium
AGAAAATCAGCCAGCAGAGACGGCGGCTCGAGTCGGGCAAAAATAAGTCCCAGCACGGCCAGACGGCTTTGCGCCGCCTTGTCGATGACCTTGAAATTTGCCAGCCATACCGGAAAGTCAGACAGATTGAGATTATAGAATGATCCGTTCGATATCATCGCTTTTCCAATCAAAGAGACCTTGATGTTCTGACCGATAACATTCAAATTGTCCTGACGGGTTCTCTCGACCGGTTCGGTTTCGAGCAGCAGATCGAGAGCGCGCTTTGGGAAAAAGTTTTCGATGGCATAACTGCTGTCGTTAGTCTCATAGCGCGAGAGTCTGCCGGCAAAATCATCGACGTCCATGCCGGCCTCAATTGCGGCCTCCACATAGGCGATGCCGTCGGCAAGGGTAAAGGCTATCTCCTGTGCGGCAGTGGAACCGGCCTCGCGAATATGATAACCAGATATGGATATTGTGTTCCAGTTCGGCAGGTTCTTTGAGCAATATTCAAATATGTT
>CAZMWO010000513.1:0-2951 GCA_964569565.1 uncultured bacterium
CAGCATTTCGTAAAAGGTGCCGCCGAGAAAGAAAAGGTCTGAGTGAATTCCCGAGGTTGCCGAGCGTAGACTGCGACTGGCAAGTTTAAGACGGGGATGCGTGAATGAAAGCACAGTGATCTTGCCATCTTTGCCACGCAACACGTTAGAAAGCTTGATCGTACGGCATTCGATATTCTGATCGGCGGCATGCTGCAGAACCGTGGCGAGATCCTGAATGATCCGGCAGCATTCAGCGAAGCTGAGAGCTTCGGTTCTGATGATGTTATAGAGGTCGTCGCCTTTGACCAGCTGCGAAACGACATAGGGCTGGTCGCCATACATGTCGACATCGAGCACTTCGGCAATCAGCGGGTGCGAAAGGCTGGCGAAAGACCTGATCTCATCGCTGAAGCCCTTTACACGCTCAGCATTGCAGGCCATTTCTTCTTTCAGAATCTTGATTACCACGGTGGCGCCGGTTTCCAGCTCGGTCGCGGTAAAGATCTCATACATGTGACTTTCAGAGAAAGCAGCTTCTATTCTGTACTTTCCGTTAATTACTTCTCCGATCATTTCTGCCTCCTGAATGACTGGCCGGTTATGGCTCGACTCTTCTTTCTTCGATAGGAACGTCGTTTATATATATCTGTACTTTACTATTCGGCACGAGAGGCACCTTTACCTTAACAAGTTCGAGCGGTTTGTGCGCTCCCGCATAAATCTGCTGCCGGCCTGTATCGGTGATGTGAATGAACTTTACTTCTTTCGGCATGAAACCGTCGGGCATGACAAAACTCATTTCACGTTCGGCGCCCTGTATTACGCGCGGCGGCGCAACCGGTTGCGGCACTGTCACATTTTCGCCCGCGATAAGAATTCTGGGCGGTTCAGCTGCCGGTGTCGGGGAAGGAGTGGGAGTGGGCATCAGCGTCGGCGTCGGTTTGCTGACAACTGCCGGTGCGACTGCGCCTGCGTAAGCTTCGAATCTTTTGAGGTCTTCATTGGTTGCCGTGCCGGGATCATCGCCCGAAGAAACCAGAAAGCTTATGACATCGCCCTTGCGCACCGTTGTATAAGGCGCCGGGCTGGTCGAAATAATCTGAAATTTCGGGCGGGCGGCATCGGGTTTGGAAAAAATGCGGCCGAAATTGAAGCCCCAGGCTTTCAAGCGGTTCTTGCCCTCATCGAGGGTGACACCGACCAGGCTCGGCAGCGGGTATGTTTCAGGACGCCGGCCAAGGCTTATCAACAGATCGACGTCATTGTTCACCCCGTATTCTTCAGATGGCAGCGGCGACTGGCCGACGATGCGATCCGGCGCAATCTTGTCAGAAAAAACATAGGCGCGATCGCCGATCGACAACTGGGAATTCATCAGTGCCATGTCGACTTCGCGCATGTTGGCGCCAACAAGGTCGGGAACATTCACTTTCTGCAGACCCAGTGAAATCGAGAGCAGCACTTTCTTGCCAGGCTTGACCACCGTGCCGGGCTCAGGAAACTGTGCTATTACATGGTCCTTGGGCTGACGGTCATCGAATTTTTCATCGCGCCGCACAATCTCGATACCTTCCGGCTGGCTCTTGTATATCTCGGCAATATGACGACCACGGAAATCAGGCACTATAACAGTGCCACCGCGATTGAAGAAATCGTTGAGCTTCTGGTAAGCGAAGAAAATACCGGCAACCACAACAATTACCAGAACGAGAATGAGTATCGTCATCTTCAACAGAATAGAAATACAGGATTCGCCGCTTTTCTTAGCCATTTTCTTTTCCTGCCAGTTGTCCGCAGGCGGCAAGTATCTCCTGCCCGCGTGATTTTCTTACAGTGACTGCAATGCCGGCCTTTTTGAGAAGACGACGGAACTCTTTTTCGTTCTGCGCCGAGGCCGGCTGATACTTCGCACCGGGAAAGTGATTGAAACGTACTATGTTGACATGCACTATCAGGCCTTCACAAAAATTGACCAGGTTGAGAGCATCGTTGTACTGGTCATTGATATTGTGCAGAAGAACCATTTCAAGAGTGACACGGCGGCCGGTTCGCGTACAGTATGTGCCAATCGCTTCTTTCAGCCGCCCGAGAGGATAGCGTTTATTGATGGGAACCAGCGCGTTACGACCACTGTCGTCGGCAACATGCAGCGAAACTGCGAGATTCACCTCGCCGGGTCGCTCGAGCAGCTCCATTATGCCCTCAATAACTCCAGAAGTAGAAATGGTGATGCGACGGGTCGCCAGAGCCAGCCCCTGCGGGTCGGTCAGCATGTCAATCGCCTCGAACAGGGCGCGGCGATTGTAAAATGGCTCGCCCATTCCCATAAATACTATATTGGTAGGCTTGACGCCGGTGCGCTTCACCAGCACCATTACCTGCAGAAGAATCTCTTCTGCCGACAGATTGCGGGTGAAACCCGATTCACCGGTTCGGCAGAACAGGCAACCGACAGGACAGCCGACCTGAGTCGACAGGCAGAAGGTCATAGAGTCTTCATCCGGTATCGCCACCGCCTCAATCAGAGCTTCATCAGCCAGTTTCAGCACCACCTTACAGGTGCCGTCACTGTCTTTGAGAAAACGATGAACCGGCGGCAGGATTTTGGGAAACGCCTCTTTGAGCCTGGCACGGTCGGAAACTGAAATATTCGTCATCTCGTCGAACGAAAAAACGAATTTTTTGAAGATCCAGTCATGAATCTGACTGGCTCTGAATGCAGGCATTCCGGCCTCGGCCAGCACTTCTTTAAGCTCTGACAAACCACAGGCGAACAAAGATTTAGCAGTCATTTTTTTCCCCTTCTGACAATACATCGGCAGTCCTCTGCAAAGACCTGAACAATCTTTAGATATCTCCGGAAACATGGTATGGGTTCAACATGTTACCCCCCACATATCAAACCAACACTAGCACTCTGTCACATTTGAATTGTAGGGTAAGGCTAAGTTGATGCGAAACAAATTTAG
>CAZMWO010000514.1:0-2939 GCA_964569565.1 uncultured bacterium
TTCTTAAACTCTTATGTGACAGAGGACTAGTCCTCTGGCAACATTAACTTTCGTTCCGAATCGGTCTCAATTGCTGTTGCGGCGCATTTTCCAGGGTCTGAACAGACGATCGTAGAGTGAAAACCTGGCGTAATATCTTTCGTCAAGCTTTTCTTCTACTGGTGGCTCCCAGGCTTTTACTTCGCGGGCTGGCGCTGCCAGCAGAAGAACGCTGTTCCTGTCGGCAACCAGAAGCCTTGCCTGGTCGTTGAAGGCTTTTTCCATGCCAGTCAATTTGTTTTCGAGCTGTTCCATGCGACGGGCCATGTTTTTCAGCAACGCCTGGTTGGCGGCAAGAATCTGGCCGATATCGATCGAAACATCACAGGTAGGCAGATTGGTTGCCTGCTGCTGGCCGTTTACCGATTCCTGATTGCTGTGTTCTTCATTCATGTTCAGCTCCTGAAATTACAATTTCAATGACTAATCGACCAGAGAAGCAAATAATTTTAGTCTTAACGTTGTTTGCCTGATAGTCTGTATGTTATATTCCCTCCATGGACGGACTCAAATTACCAATAATTTTACTGGTTGTTGTTCTGGCACTCGGCATTTTCCTGTTCAATCCTTTTGCACCACCTAAAACAGGTACCAAAATAAAACCTGAACCGGCAAAAGTGACAGAACCGGTTAAAAGCACGCAGGAAGATATCAAGTCAGCGCAGGCTGCCCTTGAAAAAAGCGATTTTGAGAAGGTAATCAAACTGCTTGAGCCGCATCGTGATGCGGCTGACTTTGAGATTCAGCGTCTTCTCGGCTTTGCCTATTCGGGTGTCAAACGCTTTGACCCCGGCATAGTGGCCTTTGAAAAAGCTCTTGACCAGAAAAAGATACCCGAAGTCGGCTACTCACTGGCTTATCTTTATGAAATAACCGGCCGCGTCACTGTAGCAAGAATGCTCTATGAAGATCTGCGTTCGGCCAAACTACCGCCCAAAATGGAACGCGCCGTTTTTGAAGGCCTGGCCCGCACTTCCGCATTCGAAAACGATTCCAAACAGACGCTCAAATATAATTACGAACTGATAAAAAAATATCCGGACTCCCCTGAGGGCTACGTTGCCCTGATCAAACTGTTCCGGCATCTTGGCCACACGCGCGACCTGCCAACTCTTGTCAAAGCCGGAGACGCCCACCAGCTGGAAAACTTCGACTATAACTTCTGGCTGGGAACCATCTACTTCGATACCGGCAATTTTGCAGAGTCTCTCAAGCGATTTCAGCGCTGCATCAAGATCAACCCGGAAAATTCAACACCCTACTACTACAGCTACCGGATTCTCAAACGCCAGAAAAACATCGAGCAGGCGTTGCAGGAGCTTGAGAAATACCATCGCCTGAATCCGCTGCTGCCGCATATTTTCTTCGAAGCCGCCATCGACGCCAAAAATGAGGGTAAAATCCTTCTTGCCTACCGATTTCTCAGATCGGCTCTGACCATGGATAGAATCCTTCTCGGCCGCGATGACAAGGGCGCATTGCCCGCAATTGAACGCCAGATCAAGGGCAAAGGCAGCGAGCTTGACAAAAAGTTCCTGACTGCTTTCATGAACTACGTCAATGGCGATTACAAAATCGCCCGCGAACAGGTCATTCACCTGACTGCAGCGGTAAAGGGCACTGAATATGAAGATGACGCCCGCCGTATTCTGCGTGAATGCGATCTGCTGGAAATGCAGGATGCACGCTACCACGAGCACGTGCGTGAACTGCAGCGGCAGAAAGAACTCGAGAATAGCGCCCGACTGCAGGAAATGACGGTAAAAACCGAAATAGAAGATGAGACCGAAGCAGATCTGATCAAGCGCAAAGCGATGATGAACCCGAATGATCTGCGCCTGCAATATGCCGCTGGACTCAAACTCGCCAAAATGGGGCATATTGCTGATGCCAAGCGTTTTCTCGACAGCGCCATCCGCCTTAACCCGAATATTCTCGAGCCTAATTATTCGATGGCCAAGATACTGATCCACGAGGAGAATCTTGCAGAAGCACGCAGCTACGTAGACCGCGCGCTCAAGATCAACCCCAACAACAGCCAGACCCTCTCGATTTCAGCCGACCTCTACCTGCGCAATCAGGATTTTTCTCAGGCAAAAAGCCATGCCGAGGGAGCTCTCAAAACGAACCCGAACAATGGTGAGGCAAGACTGGTGCTGGCTCAGATCGATATCAAGAATGGCGACAACCGCAGTGCCATTCAGCAGATCAACATGGGGCTTGAGGTCGAAAGAGACCCTGAGCGTCGCAAACAGCTGGTAATACTCAAAGACAGCCTCAAGTAACCACATTCAGTCCATTATCTGTTATCTGTTTTCTTTGATTTTATCCCAGTAGCGGTCAAGTTCTGCCAGGCTTTTGCCGGCAAAGCCACCATCAGCCTCGACCAGAGGTTCGATTTGCGCAAAACGTTCGACAAACTTGGCTGTAGCCTTGCGCAGACTCTTTTCGGCGCTGATGTTTGACAGTCGCGACACATTGAGCACCGAAAACAGCAGATCACCGAGCTCCTCTTCGATTTCTTCAGGAGTTCAGTCAGTAAGAGCCTTGTCGATTTCTGTCGCTTCTTCGTGAATCTTGGCCAGCGCCGCTCTGGCATCGGCAAAGTCAAAGCCGATCTGCGCCGCTTCTGACTGCACTTTTTCAGCACCGGACAGGGCCGAAGGAAACTCCATGGCCGCGCGCATGCGATTGCTGATGCGACTGCGATCGAGTTTTTCCTTTTTCTTGATTTCTCCCCACATTTCCATGACCTTTTCAGGATCTATGGCATTTTCGTGATTGCCAAAAACATGCGGGTGACGGTTGATCAGCTTGCTGCAGATTCCACGGGCCACGTCGGCCAGGTCAAATTTGCCCTCTTCTGCTGCGATCTGTGTCTGAAAAACGATCATCATCAG
>CAZMWO010000515.1:0-2930 GCA_964569565.1 uncultured bacterium
GATATTTTGGCTGAAGATGCGCGATTTTAAGGCGTGGAAGTATTTTCAACTGAAGGCTCCAAAGCAGACGAAACCTGTTCGGTGTAGACCAAACAGGCTTCACGAGCTTTCATTAAGCGCCTTTTTTAGCGGTAATATAATCTACTGCGTCTTTTACAGTTCTGAGCTTTTCGGCATCTTCATCGGGAATTTCGATTTCGAAGTGCTCTTCGAGATCCATGACCAGTTCAACGGTGTCAAGGCTGTCAGCGCCGAGATCTTCGATAAAGCTGGCTTCGAGAACAACCTGTTTTTCATCGACCTGGAGCTTGTCTACTACGATTCTTTTGATTTCTTCAAAATAGTTACTCATTATAAAATTCCTCCTGAGAATTTAAAAACCGGTTAGGACATTACCATGCCGCCATCAACGGTCAGCACCTGTCCTGTAATGTACGATGCCTTGTCAGAGGCGAGAAAAACCACGGCGTTGGCGACGTCGCGGGGATTTCCGAAAGCGTTCATTGGAATCTGGGCCAGCATCTGTTCTTTTACCTTTTCAGGCAGAACGGCAGTCATGTCAGAGTTGATAAAGCCGGGAGCGATTGCATTTGCCCGGATGCCTTTGCGGCCGAATTCCTTGGCAAAACTCTTGGTGAAACCGATCAGACCGGCCTTACTGGCCGCATAGTTGGCCTGACCGGCGTTGCCCATCAGACCTATTACCGAAGAAATATTGACGACCGCGCCATGCTTCTGTTTGAGCATGGGTCGAACAACAGCCTTCGACATAAGAAAAGCGCCTTTGAGATTGATCTTGAGCACGAGATCCCAGGCTGCTTCATCCATGCGCATTATCAGGCCATCACGGGTGATGCCGGCGTTGTTGACCAGAAGATCTATGCGCCCGAAAGCGGCGAGAGCTGCTTCGGTAAGTTTTTCGGCGTCTTCAGCCTTCGAAACGTCAGCGACGCAGGTGGCAACCGTCATGCCGGCGCCGGTTAATTCTTTGCTTGCGGCTTCGAGGCCTGCTTCATTGATGTCGGAAAGCATTACGCGATAACCGCTTTCACCCAGCACGCGGGCAATTTCAAAGCCAATGCCGCGTGCAGAGCCCGTCACAACAGCTGACGGCATTTCGCTGGTGTTATTTACTGGACTATTCATGCCTACCTCATTGTGTGTTTATTAATAATGCAGGAGCCTGTTTTTTACAGCTTTTAAAAGCTTTTGTCAAGCTTTTAAATTCGCCCGCCGGTGTAGTCTGCAGTAACGCGATCAGGTTTTCTGGATCTAATGCAAACAGTGTCGGGATGCTGACCACGATCTTCTTGTTGAGACCAGCCAGAACCTTGTCAGGCCCGGCTTCGACAAACTCGTCAACTCCATGCCCGATCATATTCAAACCTGACCAGGAAACACCAGTTGCTCGCATGTCACCTGCCTCCTGCTCAGACAGCTAAACATATACAGCCAGGCTTCAGCCTGCCGTTTTCTGGGGGACGTCGTCGCCAGACATGCCTTCTTTTTCAACCTGACTGTGAATGATCCCGACAACACCGGTGGAAGCGTAGCTGGCCGCCAGAGTCAAAGCGTTGGCAATTACCGGAGCCTTCGATTTACCGTGACAGACGACAGAAACGCCGTCGATGCCCAGCAATGGAGCAGCACTGTATTCAGGGGCATCGGGGCTGAATTTTTTCAATCCGCCCTTTAGCTGCATCAGCTGTTCTGGTGCTATGGCTGCAGCCTTGGCGGCCTTGAACAGCTGGCCCTGGATCAGTTCAGAGAGGCTTTCGCTGGCCTTCAGCAGCACATTGCCGACGAATCCGTCGCAGACAACCACGTGCGCCTTGCCATAATAAAGATGGTCGGCCTCAACATTGCCGATAAAATTGAGTGAACTCTCTTTTAGAGAGTCATATACGAGCTTGGTCAGCTCATTGCCTTTCGATGCTTCTTCACCGATGCTCAGTATGCCGACCTTCGGCCGCTTGATGCCACAAACGCGTTCATAATATGTTGAACCCATCTGGGCGAACTGGAAAAGGTGGTTGGCCCGACAATCAACGTTGGCGCCAACGTCGAGAAGCAATACGCCATGGTCTTCGGCCGACGGGAGCATGACAGCAATCGCCGGGCGCTCGACGCCGGGAATTCTTCCGATTTCGAGAAAGGACGCAGCCATCTGAGCTCCGGTGCTGCCGGCAGAAAGGAGCGCATCGGCTTTGCCTTCGCGTACAAGACGAGCCGCCACCGCGATAGAGGCGTTCTTCTTCTTGCGAAGAGCCTGCATAGGCGCTTCTCCCATTTCTACGAAATCTGGTGTATCATAGATTTCGCAGCCTTTCGGGAGTTGCGGCATTATTTCGCGAATGGCGGACTCTCTTCCGACCAGTATCAGCTCGGCGCTGCCGCCGGACTCAAGATACGATCGTGCTCCTGATACCAGTTCCTGGGGGGCGTAATCTCCGCCCATGACATCAACGGCGATTTTCATTCGCTATTTTGTTTCCGGTATCAATCTTTTTCGACGTCGAGAACTTTAACCTTTTTGCCGTAATAGCCACATGCCGGGCATACGTGATGAGGGCGCTTGGTTTCGAAGCACTGCGCGCACTTGGCCAGAGCGACTGGAGCTGCTTTGTAATGCGTTCTTCTTTTGCGACCTCTGAGTTTTGAAACTCTATTTTTCGGACAGGCACCCATTTTGACTTCCTCCGGGATTGAAATAAGTTTGACGAGTATAGCAGATATACCGGTCTGAGTCAATATTTATAAACAAGTTGCCTGCCATCTCAGGGTACACCTGACCCGCGCTTTTTAACAGAACCTTCATTTATAAATACAAAATACTTTTAAAGGGGGCGGGAAGCAGGCAGGCCGGCTTTGCGCGGATAAGCGGCCGGAACCGGGTGCCGTTTGAGAATTCGCACAAAATTACGCTCATA
>CAZMWO010000516.1:0-2920 GCA_964569565.1 uncultured bacterium
ATGCCGGTATCCTTCGGCCAGCTTTTCATAAGCTCTGGCATCAGCGGGCCCGATGTAACGACGAAGGTGCCTTCCCAGCCTGAAAGTTTTTCAGCATGCAGAGTGCCTTCGAGCTCGACCTTTGTACCGGTCAGAAAATAACAGCGATCGGTGTACACCTGGCGGAAGGGGATTTCGAACACTCTGGCATCGGCAAAGTAGCGGCGGCTGACAAGTTCGCGCAGTTCTTTGCGGTCCATCTGGCTGGTCGAAGAAGCCTTTTTGGAAACCGGCAGACGCACAATCTTCTCTGCGGGCAGATGTCTGACGAGATGCTCGAGTTCGGTGCCACGCTGCATCAGAATCACCTTGTCGGGTTGCACGATATCGAGTTTGGCTTTCTTGATGGCACGACCGCCATCGCCCTGAACCCAACCGGTAGTGTCGATGATCAGAGCGTCGGCTTCTTTTTCGGCCTTGCGCAGCATTTCGACCAGACCGGTCAGGGCCGGAACGAAGTGCAACCCGGGTGAATGCGCGCCCAGCAGATACATATGCGTCGGTTCGAGTTCGGTCAAGAATATGGCAGGTTTGGCGAGCAGAAGCATGCCAAAGGTGCCGGGGCAGCCGATATCAGACTGGCCGGTATCGCAGTCGAGAATCGCGGTCTTGCCAATCTTTGCCAGCAGCCGATTAGCGAGATAGGTGCTGAAAAAGGTCTTGCCGGTATCGACTTCGCCGAGCACGAGAATCTTGTAGAGACTTCCCGCTTTTTTTTCGGCAGCAATACTGCTGGCGAGTTCATCCCATTCGGCTGGAATCGAGCTGGCTTCCATTTTTGTCAGAGCCTCTTCGGGGGCTTCTATCGTGATAACCGCATCTTCGATGCCCAGCAGAGGTATTTTCTTGCCCACCGGAACCCTGACCTGTTCACCAGATCTGACCGGTGCGCCGATGATTTCGATGACGCCAGAATCAACCTTTACAGCAGCAGAACCATTCAACAGATAGAAGTCACTTTTTTTGATATTCAACTGCATTATTTCTGCCCCTTGTCGAAGACCAGTGAAGGCCACATTTCTTTGAGAACGTCGTTATTGATGACGGTAACCTTTTCCATTTCGCGATAGCCGAGATCGAGTTCGTCTTCGCTGGTAACCGACTTAACACCTTTCAACACAATGCCATCGCCGTCTTTGCTGTCGATGGTGCCGCAATAGCAATCTTCGCGATTCCTGATGAAAACGCGCTGACCGACCTGGACTTCTTCAGGCTTTACAGTTTTGGCAACACCGAAAATGCACATATTAACAATGCCCGGGTAAAGAGGAACGTCCTCGTACATTTTGACGAGCTGGGAAACCAGCTCCTTAACCAGCATCGGGTCTTTTTCTTCTTCGACGATCTTTTTGAGATACTTTATCAGGGCAGGAAAATCGGTTTCTTTAAATGACATCAACTCTTCCTTACTTTTTCAGATATTCGAGGCCGAGCTTATCGGCGCGGGCCTTCTGGGTGTCGTTGAGACTGCCGGTTCTGGCTGCGGCATCGAGCGCCTGCATTTCGCTCAGAACCTCTGTTACCCGTGTCAGCACGTTCATGAAAGGCACCTTGTCAGTCTTGACGGTGCATTCTGCCGCTTTCGGATGGCCGCCACCGCTTATTTTGTCTTTGTAATCAGCATAACGAGCCTGCATTGAATCCTGCAGCTCACCGCAGATCTTGCCTGAATGGACGCGGTCACCAGATCCGCGCACCGAAACATGCGTATAATCGGGGCTGACCGAACTGACCATGATGATCTGCGCAAGCTTGTCGCCTGCTTTTTGTCTGAGGTCGAACAGCTTGATCGAACCGATCATCGGCAGCAGCGGGACTTTGGGACCAACGAACAGATAGATGGCGGTATCGCCGAGCTGCAGCGCGCGCGTCGATGAATTGAGCATGCTGCTGGCGCTTTCCCAGTCCTGCAGGAAGTAATTGAAAATCTTTTCGAGCAGACCTTTCTGCGGCTGTGGCAGCATGTTTACGAATTCATCGAGACTTTTGATCTTAGTCAGTTTGTCGGCCTTGTCAGCAATCGCACCAAGTGCTGTCGCGATACATTCAGCATGGTTTACGTTTTTGAGTGATGCTTCGCGGTCATGATAGAAATATGAAAAACCGCCGCCGCCGGTGGCGTGCACGAATTCAGTAACGCGCGAAAGCAGAGAAGTATGCTCTCTCTGTTCGGCATCGAACTGAGTCGGACGCTCTTTAACCAGTGTGAGCAGATTTTTGAACTGCTGGCCATATTCGACAAAGAACGGTTTGGCAAAGTCAGACAGCATGCCGATTACCGGTTCTATCGCCCAGTCACCCTTGAGGCCCATCAGACAGAGAAAATCATCGAAGGTGTCGCGGGTGCCGATCAGAGTGGCGATGCCATGCGCAAGAATCGAAGTCGAGCACCAGGTATAAGCCGGCACACTGGGGTTGAAATAAACACATTTGCCTGGCAGAGCCGGGGCCGGGTGATGGTCGACGATGTAAACCGGCAGTTTATCGGCATATTTGTCGTAAGGCGCCAGAGTGCCCTTGTCGAGCAGGAAAATGGCTTTGGCGTCGGGGCATTCTTTCATTGCCTGTTCGAGCTGATCAGGCTGCAGCATAAAACCTTCAGGCAGCTTATGGGTTACTTTCCAGCCCTTCTTTTCAAGAGTGCGCTTGAAAATCAGGCCACTGGTAATTCCGTCCGGGTCATCATGGCTGAAAACCAGTGCCGTAGCCGGCTTTTCGATCACATCGAGAATCTTCTGCAGACCTGCGCTGCCGGCCTTGAGACGATTCCACTGGGCCTGATAGCCCTCGACATCCTTGAACTGCTGTTGCAAAATTACTGCTTCCTGCATAATACATCCTTTCAGTTATTTCTTTACCCAAGCAGTATAGTTGGGCTTAA
>CAZMWO010000517.1:0-1519 GCA_964569565.1 uncultured bacterium
GAGAAAAAATTTCCTTCAGACACCGATATCCGTGATTTCATGGCAGCAGAAAGAGCTCTTGAGAACTGGTCTTATGCCGAAGCATTCGAAAAATACAGACCACTTGCTGAAGCAGGCGTATCGTTTGCGCAATTTCGGCTGGGTGAGATGTATGAGACAGGGCCGGTAGAGACACGGGACATCGGTCTGGCGGTAGAATATTACAAAAAGGCGGCCGGACGGAGATTTACGCAGGCATTTTCCCGAATTGGCAAGCTGTATTCAGAGAGCCGTGTTATCGGAATCGATCTTATCGAGGCTTACAAATGGCTGAACCTGGGTGCCTATTTTGGCGACTTTGCCAGTGTTCCCATGCGGGCGGCTCTGACCGCAAAGATGTCGCTGGCCGAAATTCTACAGGCTCAGGAAGAATCGTCAACGATGCTGCGAAAGAGCTGGAGCAGCAGCGATAACCGTAGAAAAATATTAGACAGTCTTGACGACGTTTACGGAGAGCTCGAGGGCACCTTCAGATATGCTGAGATAATTGATGGCCGCAACTTGAAGACGTTTCTGCTCGATTACACAGAGTCGGCAAAACATTATCGAAATCTGTCAGAAGACAGGTATGCTCCTGCCATGGGGCGTCTCGGCGAGAAACTGGCAACCGGTGATGGTCTCGAGAAAGACACCGTTACGTCGGTGCAATTGCTTAAAACTGCAATTTCACGTGGCTGGCTGCCGTCAGTAGAATTTGCCTGGAATCAGATCGGCGCTGACCCTGATTTTAAGATGGACCGTGCCTGGGTCAAGGACAGGTTTTTTGACGAAATCAACGACTGCAATGCAAAAGCCATGAACATCTGGGGTATGATAAATTTCAGAGGGAATGGTATCCCGGTTGATCTGAAGGAAGCGCATAAGTGGTTGAATCTCGCTCAGTATTTCGGCATCAGACTGTCACGCCCCAATCGTCTTGAGATGATAGAGCGGGAAATCTCATTTGAGCAGCTTGCTGAAACTCTTGATTCAGCCCAACAGTGGCTGTCAGAGCGGCAGAAAAAAATCAAGTCGATTGGCAAAGATTTCAGAAACCTTAAAGACAGAGTCATGACAGAAGGCGAAGGCAAGTGGTTCGGGCTTGGCGAGCTTTTTCAGAATGGTCGGGAGGGCTTTTTAAGGCACATCATACTGGCATACGGCTGTTTCGAATTCGCTGTAAAGTCAGGTAACAAGGCTGCCACAACTCATCTTGAGTTTCTGATCAGGATTCTTACCCATGCCAGAGTTGAAAGGGCAGTGGAAATAACCACAGAATTTGCTAAAAAAGGGGAGATTCCAATAATTTCGGGTTGAATTTTCAAGTTTGTCTGGACAGACCAAAGGAGTGCCGGTATGGGGATTCTCGATTTTTTGTTTGGCGGCAAGGAAGACCCGACCAGGGAATGGCCGGTTCAAGAATTTGAAATGCCTGATTTCGACCTTTCCGATCTGAGTTTCAGGTACTTTGCCATTTCCGGGCTGAATTTCAGCTTGAAGT
>CAZMWO010000517.1:1529-2914 GCA_964569565.1 uncultured bacterium
CCTTTCCGATCTGAGTTTCGGGCCTTTGCATTTTGGTTGCGAATTCGATCTGGCTCACGCTTTTGGCCGTCCTGACCAGTTCAAGTGGAGTGGACGGAATTATTGTGAACTGTTATATGCGCGATACGGCTTTCAGATTGATTTTGAAGATGGTCGCCTGCGCTATATCGGATTTTTTATCGGGCCTGATGCTTGTTTGCCAGATCATCCTCAGATGACATTTGCTCAACCCTGGCTAAAAAAGATCGCGCAGTTTACATCGAATACCAGTGCTGATGATCTTAAGAAGATTTTTGGCGAAGCCAGTTCTGAAGATTTTGATATCGACGAGATCGTTCTGACCTTTGCGCGATCTGGTCTGACACTGGAATTTGAGTTAACCCCGGAATCTGTTCTCAAGCGCTGGAACATCTTTCCTGAGCCTGGCTGACCGTTAGCTTCGATTTTAAGTAAAAAGCACCCGGGGTTGCTGCAATAAGATTGAGCAACCCCGGGTGGTGCTTTTAACGGAATTACGAAGTCGTCTGTTGAGTCGGCGTTACGGTTGCTGATGCAGGCTTTCGAACTGGCGTTTTTCTGAAAGGCGCTTAAGATAAGCCTTTACCGTCTGCAGTTGTTTGTCGGCATCGGTAAGCTTGCTGAGCGCGTTTTCGACATCGCTCATTCTGTCGACTGCATAGATGAACTGACAGATGCGTGCAACCTGGGCGCTGTTCGGTCTGCGGTTGAAAAGCGGATTGCGACGGGCCGAGGCATGATCGATTTCGGCGGGCGGAGTAGCTTCGGTGCCGGCGAAATATCGGTAGGTCCGGTTGATGGCGGTAAGGCGGTCTTTGGCCTGCACAGCCATCTGAGTCTGCGGAAAGCGCGAAATACACTGGCGGTAGTAATTGGCTGCTTCGCTGTTGCGGCCGATATACTCATGCAGAATTCCGGTTGTGTACAGGGCTTCCGGAACAAGGCGCAGATTCCATTCCTGGTCGTGCTGAGCGAGAAAATCTCTGAATTCGCTGATGGCCTGCCAGTAGTCCTGCAGCTGCGCGGTGCAGTAACCTATGTAATAGGCCGCATCCCGGCGAACTTCACTGGTGCTGCCGGTGCTGGCGATCTGGCGGAAAAGGTTGCGGGCAGCGTAAAAATCATTGACGTTGAGCATTGCATGCGCGCGGCGCAGTTCGTAATCATAAATACCGCCCGGGTATTCAATACCCATCTGCTCGATAAGCAGATATGAAAAAGGCTGCAGATCAGTGGTCAGTGGAATTCTGTCGACGAGCAGGTTGTATATGAGGTCTTCGGCCCGCAGATATGGGTCGCCATTTATCTGGTAAGCTATTCTTCTGCCATTGGTGTCTTCGTGCCAGCTCCAACCATCGGTGGGGTAA
>CAZMWO010000518.1:0-236 GCA_964569565.1 uncultured bacterium
GAAGACCCGGCGCAGATTGCCAACATGCACAAACTGCTGCTGAGCAACCTGATGGGCCGCATCAATGAAAACTTCGGCCTGCTTAAGTTCGCCGCCGCGCCACCAACCGGCGATGCCCGCAGCAAATTCGTCGAAGCGCTGGCCGTTCTGCTTGCCGAACCCATGGATCCATCTGTTTTTGGCTTCGACCCCGATTATAACCCCGGCGATCCCGGCAGTGAACCCGGCTGGGAAGG
>CAZMWO010000518.1:264-2889 GCA_964569565.1 uncultured bacterium
ATTCTGGATCGCGACCAGAAACTTTACGGAACTCTCGTCAAGCTTTCTACGCCAAAACAGCGCAACGGCGTAACCTATGAATACGCGCTGAAAGAAGCCGAGAACAGCAATACAACAAGCAGCGGCGGCTGGGCGAACCAATATCACGCCTACATCTTCGCCAACGATCAGGATCTCAGTAAATACGTCGGCGCCACCGGCATCTGCGTTCTCAAATTTCTCTCAGAACCTGTTTCAGAGCCAACATCCAATCAGCCTGAAGCGCCAGGCTTCACATTTGTCGAATTTCATCCCGATCCGGTGAATTGACAACACACACACCAACAGCGGGCAGTCACAGCGACTGCCCGCTGTTTTTTTTATACGATTGACAACCGAGCAATATTTGGTTATTTTACCAAATAACCAATAAATAATTTCCGAGGCAGCAATGAACGAACAACAAAAAGTGCTGATCGAGGCAAAGACCGAAGTTTTAAAAGCTCTCGCCCACCCTACCCGCCTTTATATCATCGAAGAGCTCGCCCGTGGCGAGCAGTGTGTATGCAAGTTCGTCGAGGCGATCAAAGCTGATTTTTCGACGATTTCCAAGCACCTTGCAGTGCTCAAGAATGCCGGTCTGGTCGAGGTCGAAAAGCGTGGCCAGATGGTGTTTTACCGCCTGCGCATGCAGTGTCTGCCAGCATTTCTCAACTGCATCGGCAAGGAAGTTGCCGAAAACAGCGCCGCCCGCTCACGAATCATCAACCGCCAGCACAGACACAGCAAGGCCAAAGAAGCCATGGAGGCCTGATATGAACTACTGGAAAAGGGAATGGAAAAACTTTCTAACAATCACCGTCGTCTTTCTCGCCTGCTATTATCTGCCGGTAGGAACACCACGCTTTGACAACGCCATTCTCGAAGCCTTTCACCTGGTAAAATGGTACGCGCAGGAGCACGTTTTGCTCTGCCTGATTCCAGCCTTCTTCATTGCCGGCGCCATCGGCGTTTTCATCAGCCAGGCCTCGGTCATGAAATATCTCGGCGCCAAGGCCAACAAAGTGCTTGCCTACGGTGTGGCCGCCGTTTCCGGCACAATTCTCGCCGTCTGTTCATGCACAATTCTGCCGCTTTTCTCAGGCATCTACAAAATGGGAGCCGGCCTTGGCCCGGCCTGCGCATTTCTCTATTCGGGACCCGCCATCAATGTGCTGGCTATAGTGTTGACCGCCCGCATTCTCGGGCCCGAACTCGGTATTGCCCGTGCTGTTGGCGCCGTGCTGTTCAGCATAGTCATCGGCCTGCTCATGCATCTGATCTTCCGCAAAGAAGAAGAAGCAAAGGCGGCGGCACAGATGATGATGCCGGAACCCGAAGTTAAGCGCTCTCTAATGCAAAACTCACTGTATTTTGCATCGATGGTGCTGATTCTGGTTTTTGCCAACTTTGGCAAACCCGATTCAGCCGAAGGCATCTGGGCAACCATTCATGGCGCCAAATGGATGCTCACGTCGATATTTTCTGTAGCTCTGGCAATCATGCTGGTGCTCTGGTTCGAGCTCAAGGCCTGGAAAGCTATATTTACAGGTGTCGCCGTAGCAGCCGTCGGCTACAACTACCCCACCGAGCCGCTGATCGCGTTCACTGTCGGCACCATGGGTCTGGCTCTGTTCACAAGCACCCAGGAGGGTGAGCTTTCCGAGTGGTTCTCGACATCTTTTGATTTCGCCAAGCAGATTCTGCCGCTG
Organism: uncultured bacterium; assembly: GCA_964569565.1. Taxonomy (GTDB): domain Bacteria; phylum Muiribacteriota; class Ozemobacteria; order Ozemobacterales; family Ozemobacteraceae; genus Rifleibacterium. The sequence continues at coordinate 1,995 of CAZMWO010000518.1, forward strand.
CTGCTTTTCGGCGTCGTCATTGCAGGCGCTCTGCTCGGGCGCGTCGGCAATGAGGGCCTTATTCCTTCTGAATGGGTCGCCCAGGCAGTCGGCGGCAACTCACTCTTTGCCAACTTTTTCGCTTCGTTCGCCGGAGCATTCATGTATTTTGCAACGCTGACCGAAGTGCCGATTCTCGAAGGCCTGATCGGAAGCGGCATGGGGAAAGGCCCGGCGCTGGCTCTGCTGCTGGCTGGCCCCGCCTTGAGCCTGCCAAGCATGCTTGTAATCAGGTCAGTCCTTGGCACTAAAAAGACAGTTGTATTTGTAACTCTGGTAATTGTCATGGCCACGATCAGTGGCATGATTTTCGGAAAAATCTACGGTTAATGGAGGTCTTAGTATCATGAAAATTCAGATTCTCGGCACCGGCTGCCCCAAATGTCACAAACTGGCTGAAGAAGCCGAAACCGCCGCAAAAGAACTCGGCCTGAGCTACGAGCTGATAAAGGTCACCGATATCAACGAAATCATGAACTTCGGAGTAATGATGACGCCAGCTTTGGCAGTCGATGGCAATGTAAAATTCGCCGGCAAAGTGCCTGGCGTCGAAGAAATCAAAAAACACCTCAAATAAGGAGAGGCCACATGTCTGAAACAACCTGCGCCTGCGGATAGTGTCAAAGGAATCAGCTATGAAATTAAACAGCATCAGTTATGTCTTTCTCGCCACCTCCCTTTTTCTTTCATCAGTCTGTGGAGCTGCTTCAGAAACAACTACGCCAGCACAACCTGCCGCACAGATCAGCGAAACAGCAAATCAGCTGGCAGCTCCGGCAACTTCATCAGCATCCGACACCGATGCCCTCAAACTTCCCCGCATAATCGACTTCGGCTCAAAACAATGTAAGGCATG
>CAZMWO010000519.1:0-2888 GCA_964569565.1 uncultured bacterium
ACATTGTTTCGACGCGCAGCGGGCAGAGCACGAGCTTCATCAACGGCGTCGGCACTTCGCGTACGCAGGCGGCGTATGAGCTGGTGCCACAGGAACCCGGCAAATTCACGATTCCGGCGTTCAGCTTTGCTGATAACAGCGGCAACACCCACTCGACAAAGCCGATTGAAATCACCGTGCTGCCGCCTCCGGCACAGGATGAAGAAGAACGCAAAGATGAACAGCCGCAGTCTGAGCCATCGCGTCGCGCCGAAGAAGGTTCGAGCCTGTTCAAAGCCATGCTGGTGCTTGGTCTGCTGCTTGCCGCAATTATAGCGCCGGTCATGATTCTCTCGTCGGTCAGCGGTCGTCGCGGCCCGGCAAAAGCTGGCGGGTCATCCGGCAGTCGGGAAACCGCCATCGAAGACGCCGAGGTTGTCGAGACCGTCGCGCCTTCGGCGGTGCCGCCGCGCCAGGCCGTTGATTTCGTGGCCGAAGTTGCCCGCCTCAAACGCCAGCACCCGGAAGCCGACAAGCTCTTTTACCAAAAGTATTTTGAACTGTTCGGCCGCGCCGCCCTCGCCGGCAGCGACAGCCTGAGTGAGAGCATGACCTCAGACGAAATGCTGAAAAAAGCGGCCGAAATGTGCAGCTCAGATGTTGCCCGCCAGGCCTGCCGCCGACTCGCCGGCGACATCGAACTGACCCTCTACGCCAACCGCCCGCCGGCGCGTGCTTTTTCCGCCATCGACGCCGACGCCAGGGATATAATCAAAGCTATCATGCAGTGAACGGGAGTAACCAATGAACCAGACGCCAGAGTTAGAAAAGCGAATCGAAGAAGCAGGTCTGCTCATCGAAAACATCAAAAATCAGGTCAGGCGCGTGCTCGTCGGTCAGGGTGACCTGCTCGACAGTCTCGTGCTGGCGCTTATCTGCGATGGTCACATTCTGCTCGAAGGCGTGCCCGGTCTCGCCAAGACACTGGCGATCAAGGCGCTGGCGCGCACGGTAAAGACCGGTTTTTCGCGCGTGCAGTTTACGCCGGATCTGCTGCCGGCAGACCTGATCGGCACCCGCATCTTCGACCCGAAAACTTCTGAATTTCATACGCACAAAGGCCCGATTTTCTCGAATTTTGTGCTTGCCGACGAGATCAACCGCGCGCCTGCCAAGGTGCAGAGCGCCCTGCTCGAATCGATGGAAGAGCGTCAGATCACTATCGAGCACGAAACCTTCAAGCTGCAGGAGCCTTTTCTGGTGCTCGCCACCCAGAACCCGATCGAAACCGAGGGCACTTACACGCTGTCTGAGGCTCAGGTCGACCGTTTTCTGTTCAAGGTTGTCGTCAAATACCCATCATTCGAAGAAGAGCGCCACATTGTGCGCCGAATGGGGCTTGCCGAAAAGAGCCACCAGGTCGAAATCATCGAACCGGTGGTGACGGCCGACCAGATCATCGCTCTGCGCGGCCTCGCGCGCGAGATTTATGTCGACGACAAGATCGTCGAATACGTTCTGCGCATTGTCGATGCCAGCCGTAACCCTGAAAAATACGGGCTGCAGCTCAAGAGCTACATTCGTTTCGGCGCCTCGCCGCGCGCTTCGATCTATCTGACACGCGCCGCCCGCACCCGCGCCATGGTGGAGGGGCGCAGCTACGTCAAACCAGACGACGTCAAGGCGGTCATGCCCGAGATTCTGCGGCACCGTGTGATTCCGACCTATGAGGCCGAAGCCGACGACATCGATTCTGACGAAATCGTCAGAAGAATAATGGAAGGAGTGGCCGTGCCCTGAGGCATCGCCTAAGCAGCCATGCTCCCGAAAGAACTGCTCAAAGAGGTTCGCCGCATCGAGATCAAGACCAGGCATCTGGTCGAATCTCTCTACGCCGGCGGCTACCGCTCGGTCTTCAAGGGTCGCGGCATAGAGTTCGCCGGTATCCGCGAGTATTATCGCGGTGACGAATTCCGCTCGATCGACTGGAAGGTCTCGGCACGCAGCGGCAATCTGCACGTGCGCGAGCATATCGAAGAGCGTGAACTGCAGGTAGTGGTGGCGCTCGACCTCTCGGCTTCGATGGCTTTTGGCTCAGGAAGCCGCGAAAAACGCGAGAGCGCGGTCGAATTCGCAGCCGCCATCTGCCTGGCCGCCGAGCGTAACAACGACCGCGCCGGGGTCTGCCTGTTCACTGACGAGGTCGAAAAGTTCGTACACCCGGCCAAGGGCCGCACCCATATTCTGCGCCTGATTCGCGAGCTGCTGTATTTTATTCCGAAAAATCGTGGCACCAATCTCAAAGTGCCGCTCGATTATCTCAACATGACATTGAGCCGGCGTTCGGTAGTGTTTCTGGTCACCGACGCGCTGCGTATTGGCAGTATCGAGCGTGAATTGCGTATCGCTGCTGCCCGGCATGACTTTATTCTGGTGCTGGTGCGCGACCCGCGCGAACGCCTGCTGCCCGATGTCGGTCTGGTCGAAATCGCTGACCCCGAAACCGGCGACGAAATGGTGATTGATACTTCAGATCGCGCGGCCATGCAGCGTCTGGTCGAACGCCAGGAGGCTCTTGACCAGAACCTGACCAGAGTCTGCCGCAATTTCGGCATGGATATGATTGCGCTGACGGCCGGCGAGTCGGTGGTTAAACCGGTCTGCCAGCTTTTCGCCGAGCGCGAGCGCCGCATTACAGGCCATAAATAAAAGAGGAAGAGTATGAACAGTTTACGAAGCATTTCACGAAAAATCGACGCCATGCTGATAATGATCATCGCCGGACTGGTGCTCTCGCTGGCCCTGGCCTGGAATTACTATCAGTCACGGCGAATGACCTATGTCGAAAAGGAAACCCTCGCTGCCAGCCTGCTTGCGCACAGCCTGCCATCTGAGGCTGCCGCCGTCAT
>CAZMWO010000520.1:0-2878 GCA_964569565.1 uncultured bacterium
CTGAAAGGGTCTTCCTCAACCCGGGTTCAAGGACCTCCTCCGAAAAGGTCATCTATTGGATAGGAAGTTCAATTTTTCGCACTCAAAATAGCACCCACCGTCAATGAAGTTAATCTGTAAGCAGACGATAGATATAACCACATCGTCGGATAAATGTCGTAGAGAGGCAGAAACCGGTTAACAAGTCGGTTCGAGCGGACAAAGCTACGCTTTGGCCGCAAGAAATGGTGAAGCTCTCTCTCGCCACAGGCGTCTTTAAAACAAAAGGGAGAATATGATGAAGTCAATCATGCTTACGATTCTAATTGCAGCCATCATCGTGGCATTGCCGGCAACTGCCTCAGAGGCGGAGTCTCTGAGTTGGACGTCCGCCGTCATTCAATGCAGGAAGACGTCTGAAGCGGGTGATGTGTCATGCGAGATAAAGACTGGCGAGAAGGGTTGGGAGAAGTTCGTCATCAAGGCTTTCGGCAAAACCCACACACTGTCGTCAACAGACCTCGCCAAGCTTGAGGGATTCCCTTTGGCATCGCTGCAGACCAGTCATGAAGCTGGCTACGAGGAACTCGGTGGATATACCGTTTCCTTCCGCTTTGACCGCACGTTCTACAACCCGCAAAAGGAGTTGGTCACGGAGATCATTTATGTGTCAGTCACGAAGAACGGAGTCACTGTGTCAGCCCGACAGACAAGGCACCACTGAGGCCAACAAAGAGTTGTTCAACGACAGGGTGTTGTTTAACACGTTAGATTAGATCGAATTTGCAGTTTAATTTAGATTGAACTTTATTTTGACCAATTTATCGAATTATTTTAATCACTGCGTTTTCGAGTATGAAAAAGCGGGCCGAAAGGCCCGCTATATAAAGCATTCTCAGTCCTGTTAAAGTAGTTCTGTTGCAGCAAGCCTCACGTGCTCGGCCGAAATGAGCTTCGAGTTTTTCAACGCCGCGGCCAGCAAGGCCCCTCTTGCCAGGAAGTTGGCTTTTCTTAATATTCCACCAGAGCCTCGATGTATTGCAAGCACAGAAGCTTCGTCATAGAGCATATCTTTTATTCCTGCTATTTTCAGGTGATGCAGCAGATACTCGGTCATTCTTTGCAGCCCTGCGGATAAATGAGAACACACTGCTATATGCGCGAGGGATGGAACAGGCGAGACTCGCAATCAACAACCAGTTCGCGTAGAATTACGCTTGTATTAGCAAAAGAGACACATGCAAGGCAATGTGGAATACTTACAGCATAGGCATCTAGCACAGATCCTGTTTATGACTGATTTTTTGGCAGTCTGATTTGAAAAATATTCAGGCAATCATCTTTTCTAATCAGTTCCATCGTTCCGGCATGCTTTTCAATAGCATATCTGGCAAGACACAGGCCAACACCGACATGCCCCTCTTTTTGACTCATCCCGATAAATAGTTTTTTCAGCACATCCTCTGCGAGCGGCGCGCCAGTATTACCAATTTCGATAACAATTTCCGCATCCTCTTTGTATGCTTTCAGTAATACTCTGGCAACTTCTTCTCTGCCATAAGGAGTCGCAGCTTCAATTGCATTTTTCATGACATTGAGAAGCGCATCAGACATCAGTCTGGATACGCACATTATCTTGAGATGGTTTAATTCTATCTGTCTTTTCAGCTGAAGTTCTCTGCTTTGCCCCAGACGCCAGGCGGCCTTGAATACATAATGCAGTATCAGCTCCAGATCGGCAGGCGACTTTTTCTTGCTTTCCGCGCCAACAAAAATCTGCGAATAATTTGCAGTAACTTTTTGAAGCTGATCGATTGAATCGTCAAGCTCTTTAATCAATTCAACCTTATTCATGTTTGCCTCATCAGCGAGCTCTTCCATGACAGCGCTGATGATCTGCAGGTGATTGTTAAGTTCATGAACAAGAGCAACTGAAAACAATTCTATGTTGTCCGGTGGCAGATACTTCTCATTGTCTTCGCCTTCACCAGGAAAATCAATCTTCTCGGCTACTTTGACGCGCCTGACCAGCTTTTCATTCCAACTCTTTATCGTAGCGGTAATTGACTCAAGCCACCTGTTTCTTTCTTCAAGCTCGGCAAGCAGGCTGATGTTTCGCCTTTTCTGCTGAATCCGATCGAGCAGGCGCCTTAGAACAACCTGCATTTTCTCATAATTCATAGTCTTTTGCAGATAGCAGCAGGCACCCAACGCAACCGCGTCCAGATTTGATTCGGCGTCAGGATAGGCAGTCATCATTATTACTTCTGTTTCCGGCTTCAGCTCTTTTACCCGCCTCAGGGTTTGAACACCCTCATGGTCGGTTGGAAAGCGCTTGTCAAGCAAAGCCAGATGTATGTCATAGTTTAAAACGGCCTTTACAGCATTTTCAGGAGTGGAAACGCTGTAAATGTTAATATTCTCATTCGCCAGCAGATCCTCGAGTATTTCGCAAAACCTGGGCTCATCGTCGGCAATCAAAACGTTGAATCTGGTGTCCTGGATCATCTAGCAGGGCAAACGCACTAAAATTCATGCAAGTAGCACCTGAAGCAGATATTGCTCGTCCCAGCCAGCCTTTAAACGTTTCGATTTGATGCCATTTTTGATGGATTTTTCTTTTTTCAGCTGATTTAGAGCTATGTGTCGCAAGATTGAGAAATTCTCCGGTGCATTATCCTTTCTTATACGGCATTTATCTTCTTTGAAAGCGACGTCTAGCACCCAATGCAGCTGATTCTCGACATTCCAGTGTTTCCGAACTCCACGTGCAAAGGCTTTCGCGTCAACTAAAGAAGTGCAATACATTCTTGTCTCATTTGTTTCCTTGCCTTCTATTTTTCTGGTTGATCGAACAATACCTACGGCTTTTAACCCGCACCATTCGGCTGCTTTTTTG
>CAZMWO010000521.1:0-2875 GCA_964569565.1 uncultured bacterium
CCGCAGGAAAAGCTGGAAATAGCCGGTTTCGACAGCGAAATTTTCAATCTGGCTGCGGCCGATCTGGGCGGCGATTACTGCGATTACGTCAAACTCGACGAACACCGGTATCTTTTTCTTATCGGCGATGTCAGCGGTCATGGCACTTCTGCCGCACTCTGCATGGCAATGGCCAAGGCAACAGTTTTTAAAGCCTGCCGTGATGGTCTTAACTTTACAGAACTGCCCGGCAAAATTTCTTCGATACTGCTGCAGACAGTTAAGCGTAAAAAAATGATGACCATGCTTTTCATGCTGCTGAATACCGCAGACTGCACTTTGCAGCTTATCAACGCCGGGCACAACTGGCCGGTGATAATAAGAAAAGATGGTAATATTGAGGAAATTTCGCTGACAGGAATGCCGCTTGGAGTGCGTGACAGCAAAAGAAAGCCAGAACAACAGACGGTTCGTCTATTTCCCGGTGACGCGTTGTTTTCTTATACAGATGCCCTGATTGAATGTCAATCACCCGATGGCAGAATATACGGGCACGAAGCAATGTATCGTGAACTGGCAAAGCTGTCGAAGCTGACTCCGGCCGCTGCGGTGGCACGTATGAAGGCAGTATGGGATGGCTTCATGGCTGGTGGCCCTCAGCAGGATGACTTGACGATGCTGGTGATCAAGAATATGACGAAGGAGCCGGCAGATGTCAGCTGACAGAGCAAAAGTTAAACAAGCTGGCTGGTTTTCGACTTTTGCCATGCTGGTATTGCTTCTTCTACTACCGGTTTCGGCAATATGGTTGCTTGGCAGTGCCGTCATCAGGCAGAACAGCGAAAATCTGAGAGCCGCCGGCACTCTGGCTCTCGAGCAGAGAGCAAAGGCGATCAGCGAACATCTTGAACCCGAAAACTTCTTTGCTCAGCACTTTCGCAGCTTTTACGAAGAAATTTACAACGGCCAGGCGATAACTCCGCAACGGGTAGAACAGCTGGCTGTCGAATTCAGCGCAAGACAGCTCGGCTTCATTCCTGCCGTTTTTGATGAAGGCAGGCTGATTACGCCGGTTGAACTTCTTGGTGAGCATGCCGAAGCCCTGACCGACGCCTGGGAAACTCTGCATGGCTACTCACGCCGTCACAACTATGCTTCGAGCAAGTATCTCAATGCGCTGTTCGGTTCGGCCTACTCACAAGGACTGCTGAAAAGGCACGAGGGTCGCGTCATGAAGATCGCCAGCTATCGCGGCGATGGCTACATATTCTATCAAAGAAGCCATGTTTACGCAGATAAGCCGGATAAGGCTGCGCCGGCGGGTGTCTATATCGTAATCTGGTCGCTGCCTTCGATGGACGACCTCAGAGATTTTCTGCCAGAAGAGCTTACAAAAGGAGTTCACATTGATATCCGGCAACGGGCTTCTATGCCAGACGCTTCTTCTGCCAGGACTCAGACAGTTCGCAAGAAGATCGGCGATCGCTTCCTTTTTGTCAGCGCAGAGTATTCTGGATACGACAGCAGTTTTGCGCACACCCTGCTCAAGGTTTTTCTGCTTTTCGGGGTGATGCTGGTTGGCATGCTGACGAAAGACAGCAACCTAATGGCGGGTATTCGTACTGCTTCGATCAGAACCAAGCTGATAGGTTTGCTTCTCTACGCTGTTATACTGCCTCTTTCCGGGCTGGCTTATTTTGGCTGGAAATATCTTGCCGAGCGGCGCGAGCTGCTGATACAGGATGCCTGGCTGGCCTGCCATGTCAGCATCAACGACTTTGATAACGGCTTTGAAAAAGAGAAGGCCGATATGCTGCACATGTTCAGGTCATTCAAGGCACTGCCGGAAATGAAGACTGATCCTGGCCTGCTGCGGAAAAATTTTCTCAAACTCGATGAGCAAAATCTTATCAACTGGGTCGAAGTGCGTGATCTCGATGCCGAGGTAGTCATGACCACACAGCGCCGGGCAACCACAGAAAAGATAGGAGTTATCGGCAAGGCAATTGCAAGACTTGGCGTAAACAATTTTCTTGGACATCGTCTGGCCGGGAGATCTTCGCCGATCAAGGCGGCAGAAGTTCTTGTGCAGGAGTTTCTTGAAGGGCCGTTCGGTGGTTGGGCCAGGATTTTTGAGAGTCCTGATGAGCTTCATCTGGTTTCTTTTGGCGGATTCGAAATTTACTGGTATTGGGATGTATTTGCAGAACCTGATGTCAAGGCGGCATTCATAGTTATAGACCAGAATGTTCGCTGGGCAGTCAGAAATTATCTGGCTGCCGGGCTGCTTAAGCGGGTGTCTTATCAGCATGGTGCTCTGCGGCTTTTTGCCTGGTCTTCTGTTTATTCTGAGCTCTGGCCGAGTGAAACCGAGTCGGAACATGAACTGATGAGTTTTGTCAGGCAGATCCGTCGCAGCAGCAGTCCGCAAAACAGCATTATTAAATGGCACGGCGCTGAATGGGTTGCTGCCGGAGCGCCGGGTAAAAAGCTTGTCGATACGGTTCTGCTCAGTCTTTATCCTCTCGGCGAAGTTGATCGTGAGATAGATCAGATTAGATCTGGTTTGATCTGGGGCGTCCTTTTCACGATTATTCTGGCTCTGCTTGTTGGTTCAATGTTTTCGCAAACTATAATAAGACCGGTGGCAAACCTTATGAATGGCGTGCAGGCACTGAGACGCCGCGACACCGGCCATCGTCTTGAGATTCTTCAGAATGACGAACTGGGACGGTTGTCTGCGACCTTCAACGCTACCTCCGAGACTCTTGCCGACATAATATCGGCGCAGGCCATTCAAGCGCAGCTGATTCCTGAGAAATCTCCTGAAATAGACGGTTTTAACAGCGATCTCGTCTATATTCCGGCGGCTGATCTCGGTGGCGATTACTGCGAC
>CAZMWO010000522.1:0-2874 GCA_964569565.1 uncultured bacterium
GGCCTCTGCTCGATTCTCAAGACAAACGGCAATTCTGCTGACGTCGGGCTGATAGTAGAACAGGCCGGAGTTCTCATGTCTTTTGGCGAACAGGTTAAAGCAACCGCCAAAAAAAGCGAAAAGTCTTATGTTACCAGAATGGGTGTTTCGGCTCTGATCAGAGAAACATTGATGAAAGCACAGGACTACTATTCGCTCAAGCAGAGCAAAAAAATGGTCAAGGATCGCGAGATCGACATGGAAGCTCTGATTCCTCTGATCAAGGGCGAAGTGGCGATGCGGGCCTGTGCACACCGCGCCGAAGACATTATGGCAGCCATTCGTATCGCTGATGAATTCAAACTCAAGCTGGTAATCGAATATGGTACCGAAGCACACATGCTGGCTTCTGTACTCGCCGAAAAGAAGATACCTGTAGTTCTCGGTCCGACTCTTGTGCCCAGATTCAGGTATGAACTCAATGAAAAGACCTTCGAAAGCGCCAGAATTCTTATCGATGCAGGCGTCGACGTCGCTTTTACCTGCGACTACCCCGGCCTGCCCATAGAAACCCTGCGTGTTGCCGCCGCCATGGCCATTCAGTATGGCCTTGATGAAAAGCGTTCGTTGGCAGCCATAACTGAAGTTCCGGCCAGTATTCTTGGAGTAGATGCGAGACTGGGCAGAATCAAAAAGGGCATGGATGGCGATCTGGCCCTGTTTTCGGGCCACCCGCTCGATATCAGATCGAGGCTTGAAGCTCTTGTCGTCGATGGCGACCTGTTTGTCTTCTCAAACGATCTCAAAATCGAATCCGGCAGCTGAACTGAACAAAACCACAAACGCCTCACCGGTTACCGGTGAGGCGTTTGTGGTTTATACCTGATTGGTTATTCAGCTCTTTGCCAGAACAAATTTTATACGCACCGGCTGAATTTTTCCCTGCATTCTGATGTGAGCACCACTTGCAAAAATAATGCGGCAGGCTCTGGTCGTTTTTCGCGGCTTCAGAGACCAGCGTTTGTCATTGCTGCAAAGCCTGGCGTTTTCAGGTCGGGTTCGCGAAAAAATCCGCTTCAAACTGTTTTGATCGAGAAAATTAAATTTTACTTTCTTCATACATCCTTTCTAACATAAAATTCTGATCAATTCAACTCTGATTTGCCGCCTGAGCGCCGATGTGTTATGCTTGGCCGACAAATGCAAAAAGGTGAAAAAATATGACTGATAAAACACTCAGCAGTGACTGCAAAATCTTTGTTAACCGCACTCTCAATATGAACACGATCAAACTGATCGGGTTCGACATGGATTATACCCTGGCTACCTATAATGTACCAGCATTTGAGGCCAAAGCCTACGAAATACTGACCGAAAAACTCATCCGGGAATATAAATACCCCGAAGTCATCAGAACTTTTGTCTTCGACAATAATTTCATAATTCGCGGACTGGTTATAGATACAGAAACCGGCGATTTTCTCAAGGTTAACCGCTACGGTTTTGTTCGCGTTGCCTCGCATGGCACGAGATTCTACAATTTTGAAGAACAGAAGGAAAAATATGGGCCCAATGGCATTGACCTGAGCGATTCACGTTATTACATCGTGCATACGCTCTTCTCGCAGGCAGAGGGCTGCATGTATGCTCAGCTCGTTGATTACTATGACTCAAAAAGCGAAAAAGTGAACTATCGCAGGCTTTTTACCGAAGTTCGCAAATGCCTGAATGATGCCCACCAGGAAGAAGCGCTCAAAGGCGATGTCGTTAAAAATCCTGAGAAGTATCTGATCAAGGATCAGAGAATTGTGGATGCACTGATCAAGTTCAAGAAATTCGGCAAAAAACTTGCGCTGATTACCAACTCTGACTACGATTACAGCCGCAAGGTCATGGAATACTGTTTTGGACCTTTCCTGCAGATGCCATGGCAGAAACTCTTCGATCTTGTCATCGTGGCGGCCAGCAAGCCTGAGTATTTTACCGCGCGCAATCGCTATCAGAAAGTCGATCCCGAAACCGGTCTGCTGTCTAATTTTTATGGACAGATTGAATGGAATGGCCTTTACCAGGGCGGTAACGCCGCCATTCTCGAAAAACACCTCGACCTGAAGCCGTCTGAAATTCTTTATCTCGGCGACCATATTCTGGGCGATGTAGTAACCTTGAAGGAGACCATAGGCTGGCGCACCGGGCTGGTAGTTCAGGAACTAGCAGAAGAAGTGCCCATTCTTGAGAAAACCCAGAAATTGCATCAGCAGATTGCCGATAAAATGTCAGAAAAAGAGACTCTCGAAGATGTCTCGCTCGAACTGCGCGAACAGATGTGGCTGAAGACCAGTAATCATGATGCCGCCCGTAAAAAATTCGATGAAATAAAGGGCAGGCTGATAAAACTCGATGAAGAAATCCGTGATCTGATCTTTGCAACCCAGGAAGGTTTCAACAAAAACTGGGGTGAAGTTATGCGTGCCGGCAACGAGATATCTCGTTTTGCCACTCTCGTTGAGAGATACGCCTGTATTTACATGGCCGGTATTGCGAACCTCTACTACTACTCACCGTTCAAGTATTATCGATCGAAACGGCGACTGCTTGCGCACGACCCTGACCTTGACTATTGAAACGGGAAGGGATGCCCATGAAAGAATTTACCGTAGGCGACATGTTGAAGGTTCTCGAAAAACTCGACCCGGATCTGCCCCTATATGACCATTATTTCGACGAAGAAGTCGAAAAGGAGGTCTGGTTCAATGTTGCCCGGCCAAAGCCGAGGAAACAGACGATCTATCTGGCCGGCACCCGTGAAAAAGACCAGCTTACACTCGCCTGGACCGACAACAAATCAGAAGGCAAGATAATCGACAGGAAAAAAATAGTCGTTCTTTACCCGCC
>CAZMWO010000523.1:0-2868 GCA_964569565.1 uncultured bacterium
ACCTTTTGATAACGCTGTTCAAGCGACATCGCAGTCTGGCGAACGGTGTCGCGTTCTGCGATGCCACGTGACGGTTCGAGCGTATCGGCAAGAACCAGAACCTTTGTAAGCATTGGCGCATCATCGGCCGGAAAAGTATGCCAGCGCACTGCATTGACAATATCGGGATTTATTGCCTGAATATGCTTTCGCAGAAAACCGGCAGCAGCAGCGCCGTGTGCCAGCATCGGCTTTTTGCGCTCCAGAGCGCTGAGTTGCGTGCCGCATATTTCGGCATAAGCATACAATTCTGTTGAGTCGGCGACTCTGAACAAATCGTGAGACAGTCCGGCCAGCAGACATGTTCTCGGGTCGAGACCAGCTGCCAGGCCATAATTGACGGCCAGCGCCGCCACCGCCATGATGTGGGTCATCAGACCTTCCGGCAAGCGAGACAGTTGCCCGGCGATTACTTCGAGCCAGTTGCAGTAAGGCTCACCGAGGCTGCCGTAGTAATCACCCAGTAATATTTTAAAAAGCACTTCTGGCGACAATTGAAGATCGACAAACTCATGGCGACAGAGTTTAGAGCGAATTTCAGAAGCCGAAACCGGCGAAACTTCACATTCTGCCCAATATACTTTTGCCTCAGGCACCTGCGAAACCCGCCGGCAACCTGGGCGTTCGATAACAATAAACTCAACCATTGTTGCAAGGCGATTTATCTCGCGCCAGGTATGAAGTTCGACCAGCGAATCACCGCCGATCACCAGAAAAAATTCGCGGCCACGATAGCGCTGTTGCAATTCTGAAACGGTTCTTACCGTATAAGACGCGCCGCCGAGTTCGCGCTCGATGTCACAGACCCTCAGCCCCGTCAGACCTGTTAAAGCAGCCTGCAGCAACTCACGCCTTGAATCATATTCAAGAAGCGTATCGCCCGGCTTGTGAACCGGCTGAAAAACCGGAACAAACCAGACTTCTTCGAGGTCGAACTGCCTCTGCGCTGCCAGGGCCATCTGAACATGCTGGTCATGAACCGGGTTGAAGCTGCCCCCGAGAATTCCGGTCCTCAAATAAAGAACTCCCGGTAGGCGAATTCCATTTCGCCGATCGAAAAGACATCGTCGTCACCGGCCTCAAGATTTTCCAGATCATCGATGAAACCAAGCTTTTTCAGTTTGCGTCTAAAAATCGCAATGGCCTCGTCACTGGTAAAATCAGTCATGGCTACCAGCCGCTCGATCTCTGGCCCGGTAACCAGCCACTGCCCTTCCGATACCAGTTCGATCTGGTAAGCTTCAAGATATTCATAGAGCTTTTCGTCTTCGTTGCCAGCGATCTGCACGGGCTCACGCAGTTCCTGCAGCTGTTGACACACGTATTTGAGCAGTTCATCGACACCTTCCCGTGTCGCGCCAGAAACAGAAAATACCTTCACCCCACGCTTTTCCAGCTCATCTTTGAATTCGGGAAAAAGCTCGCGCGAGTCTGGCAGATCCATTTTGTTGGCAGCGACAATGACCGGCTTTTCTGCCAGTTCTTCTGAAAATTCTCGCAACTCTGACATTATGACATCGTAATTACCGGTGATGTTTTCCATATCGAGCTGGCTGACATCAACAAGATGCAATAGAATTCTGGTGCGCTCGATATGTTTGAGAAACTGCGTGCCCAGACCGGCACCCGCATGAGCTCCCTCGATAAGACCTGGGATATCGGCCATACAAAATGATGGCAGCCCTTCAGGCTTGACGATGCCAAGGCTCGGATGCAATGTAGTAAACGGGTAATCAGCAACCTTTGGCCGGGCGTTGCTTACGGCCCGCAAAAAAGTAGATTTTCCGGCATTCGGCAGACCAACCAGGCCAACATCAGCCAGCAGCTTGAGTTCAAGCCGCAAATTAAGGGTCCGGCCGGGCTCGCCCTTTTCGGCAATGCGCGGCGTACGTCTGACCGCAGAGGCAAAACGGGCATTGCCCAGGCCGCCGCGGCCGCCATGGGCGATGATAACCTGCTGACCCTTATGATCGAGGTCGCACAGCAGCTGACCACTATCCTGATCATATACCAGAGTGCCAACCGGCACTTTAACAATCAAAGCTTTACCATTGGCGCCGATCATGTCGCGCGGCCGGCCATGCTCTCCATTTTCAGCCTTGTAAATCCTCACAAAGCTGAGCTCGTAGAGAGTGGTAAGATCGTCTGTAGCCTCGAGAATGAAGTCGCCGCCGCGACCGCCGTCACCGCCGGAAGGACCGCCCATCGGCACGAATTTTTCGCGCCGGAAAGCCACGACCCCGTTGCCACCGTTACCCGAAGACACCTGAATTGTTATTTCATCAACGAATTTCATAGACCGCGATTATACCATTATCCCCGCCAACAATCCACTACAACAAATATTATAATCACAAGGTCTGTTGCATTATGATTGGGCGTAAATTACAATCGATGGAGAGACCAGAGAAATAGCAATGCAGTATCGGCAGTGAGGATTGACTATGAAAGCTGTTTTTGAACGGACCGGAACACCCGAAGCGCTTGCTGATGCAGTTGCGCTCATTTTGAAAGAGCAGAACCCTGCCGGCCTGATGATTCTGGCGGCAGACGCAAATGGCTTTACCCCTGAAAACCTTGATCCGATAATACAAAGCTTCAACACCCCCCTGTTCGGAGGCATATTTCCGCAGGTCATCCATGCCGGACAGAATCATGAAAAAGGCACTGTCATTGTTGCAATGCATGTGTCGCCTGAGATTGTCTGCATCAGTAACCTGAGTGATCCTGAGGCGTTCTACGAAGACCAGCTTGCTCCCTTCAGCGATAAATGGGGGCAGCCGCAGCGCAGCAACGATGAAACCTTCATCGTTTTCGTTGATGGCCTGA
>CAZMWO010000524.1:0-2860 GCA_964569565.1 uncultured bacterium
ATTTGCCTGAGTATCGCTGATCAGGTTCTGAAGGCTGGGTGGAATATAGTTGCGTGACGGCCCGGGAGTGGGCAGAGATAGCGGCATCTGACCGATTTTCATGATCTTGCCGGCCTTTTCCGGATCCATGAAGCCAAGCACTTTGCCGGAATGCTGAGGATTGAGACCGGCCAGTATCTCGTAAATCAACTTGTCATCAGGCACCTCGTCAAAAATAGTCGAAAGTGCTTTTGGATCCATTTGAGCTGCGATGACCCTTACCTGATCGAGGCGGTTTTCCTGCTCCATGAAGCGTATCAGGCTTGATTCGAGATTCAATGTCTCAGAGGCCAGCCGGTTGGAAAGTTCATCAATGGCGGCTTTTCGCTTTTCAAGATCGAGTTTTTCGTCGGCGGATTTTTTTTGTTCCAGCGCCAGTTCTTCGCGCAGCTTGCGAAGTTCTTCCATTTCACGTGTGTATTGCTCTTTTTGAGCTCTTATCAGGCCGCGGTAAGAATCTTCAAGCGACTTGGCACGTGCTTCGAGATCGCGACTGCCCTGCGTTATCAGGCGATTGAAACGTTCCTGTTCCTGCAGTATCAACTGCTGGTATCGTTCTTCTTCGGGCAACTGATGAAGCTGCACGAAGTCGAAGTATGGTTCGAACGGCCAGGTGTTGCGCCATTGTTCGGGCACGCGGTGTCGGAATGTGAAGATATTGAGGAAATCCAGTGTCAGGGCTGACAGGAATATTGCAACCCCGAGGGATGTCAGCAGAAACAGGAACATCAGCCGGCTGAGTGCCAGAAAAATCCTGGAAGGTTTGCGTTCTTCCTTCTCCGGCTCCTTGTTTTCGCGGGCCGGTACTTTTGCTGTCTGCGCAGCTGCTATTGGCTCAACTGCCTGAACTTCTTTTTTTTCTGGCATCAGAAATTTTCCTTATTCGTTTTTTCTGTCAGCGCCAAGTCCGCTCAATACCTGGCTGACAAAAGTCTGTGTTGACTGAAATGGCGGTATCCCGCCGAACCGCTTGACCGTAGCCGGATCGCTGCTGTAGGCGGCCAGAGCGTTTTCCATATTGCCGCCGTTTCGCTTGAGCATGTCGGCGAGGTGTGTTGTTCCGGCCTTAATGTTCTGTTCAGGGTCGAATGGATTCTGAAAGCCCAGCTGGCTGAATATTTCGGGTTTGACCTGCATGAGCCCAAGATTTCCCTGCTGGTCTACGGCCTGCGGGTTATTGCCGGAAGCAACTGCGATCAGCTGTTTAACGAGTTCCACGCTGAGGTTGTGTTCTTTTGAATACTTTTCAACCAGCTTTTCTACATCAGCTTTGAGGTCACTGGCTATAGCAGTGGTTTCCGGATTGCTTGCCGGAGATGCGTTGATGCCCTGCGACACCGGGGTTTTGGTGGCTTCGAGCATGGCGGCCGCAAAGGTCTGCTGCTGCCTGCGCCCGCGTTTATGTGCCATGCCTTTGAAACTCTGATTGAGACCGTCGATGCGTTCAAGTATCCGGTTCATGTTTTCAAGCATCGTCGCATTCTCCTGCTGTCTTTTTAATACGGTTTCCGAACTCGTCGAGCCGCTTCTGCTCCTTTTTGAGCATTTCTTTTTTGTAGACGGCTGCATCTTTTTCCCGCATTTTTTCGTAGGTCATGCGGTTACGACGTTTTACCATAAGTTCGTCGAAGATTTTCTGTCGCTGCTTTTCAAGGCGCTCACGCTCTTCTTCCTGAAATTCCCAGGCTCTCTGCAGGCGTGTGAGATAGGCCGGATACATCTGCACCCGCATCATTTCTCCTGCCTGCAGGTCAATGGCCTTCTGCTCGAGTCCCCTGGCATATTCATCTTTCAATTTCTCAATCTCTGCCGTCAATGCCGCTATCTGACCGTCTTTCTGGGCCAGTCTCAGCTTAACCTCATTTTCTTCATGCAGACAGAGTTCGAGTATCTGCTGAAAGCGGAAGACGAAAGCCATTATCAGCCACCCTGACCGACGATTTTGCGCAGTGCATCGATACTTTTTTCGTATGATACAGCCTCGCTGATGCCCTGCCTGATCAGAGATTCTATCAACGGCTCTTTCTGGATCGCTTCGTCGATTTTAGGGTCTGATCCGGTTTTATAGGCGCCGAGGCTGATCGCGTCAGCATTTTTAACATAGGTCGAGTAGATGTTGCGCAGCCTGCCGGCCATTTCAAAGTGCGATTTTTCGCAGATTTCCGGCATCAGTCGCGAAATACTGCCGAGTATGTCGACGGCAGGATATATGTTCTGATGAGCCATATCACGGCTGAGAACAAGATGTCCGTCGAGAATACCGCGTACCGCGTCGGCTACCGGCTCATCCATGTCGCCACCCTCTACCAGCACCGTATATATGCCGGTAATTGAGCCTTTTCGGGCGGTTCCGGCCCTTTCGAGAAGCTTGGGAAGCAGAGAAAATACCGAGGGGGTGTAACCTCTGGTGGTCGGGGGTTCTCCGACTGCCAGGCCTATTTCGCGCTGGGCAAGCGCAAAACGGGTTACCGAATCCATCATCAACATGACTTTCTTGTCGCGATCCCTGAAATATTCAGCTATGGCTGTCGCCGTAAATGCCGCTTTGACGCGGACAAGGGCCGGTTGCTCAGAAGTGGCGACTACTACTATCGAGCGGCGCAAGCCTTCCTCACCAAGGTCCTTTTCGAGGAATTCACGCACTTCGCGGCCTCGTTCGCCGATAAGCGCGACGACGTTGATATCTGCCTGCGATGTGCGGCAGATCATGCCCATTAGAGTACTTTTGCCAACACCGGAACCGGCAAAAATACCCATTCTCTGTCCACTGCCAATGGTCAGCAGACTGTCGATAACCCTGACTCCGGTCGGCAGTGCGGTT
>CAZMWO010000525.1:0-2853 GCA_964569565.1 uncultured bacterium
ATTATCTGGAAGCCAAGCTTAATCTCGCTATCTGCCTGTCAAAGGGCGGCAAGAGCGAAGATGCCATCGAAATGCTGCTCGGCGTCGAAAACAAGAATCCCCGTCTGTTCTATACTCTCGGCGAGATCTTCTATCAGTCAGGGCGTCTATATCTGGCATACAAGGCCTATAACAAGGCTTCTACTCTCTACCCGAGTTACCCCGGACTCAGACCCAAACTGTTCGAACTCACAGGCTATCTCAGAAAACTCGACACTGTCATCGACCTGCATGAAAAGTTCGTCAACACCAGCCCCAAATTCCCTGACCTGCATACCAAACTGGCAAACTTCTACCATCTCGCCGGCAAATCAGAACTGGCAATGACTCAGTTCAAAAAAGCCCTCGCCATCAATCCGAACTATAAAGAAGCCAAACTCAAACTCGAAGCGCTGCAGAAAGATTCGATCTGGCGCCTCGCCAAGCAGCACCTTGAGGGCGATTCCACTGATGTCACAGCTTCTACCCGCGCCTTGAAAGCAGTTATCAACTTTATCAGCGGCGATGACAATACCCGCTTCCCTGAAGAAGCCGTTTTGCACATCAAGAACGTTGGAACTTCCAAAACTCTCCAGAAAGCTCTCACAGCGACCCAGCTGGAAGCCGGAAGCGCCGAACTCGACCTGTCGCCGCTCGGCCTGCTGGCTACCCAGGATATTCTCCTGTTCCAGATCGCCGAAGTTAAGAGCGGCAACGTCATCAGGTTCGCCCCGCATTACCTCGAAAAAGACGAAGTAATTGCCGGACGCTGCGACGTTGATCTCGACTTCGACCTCAACCAGGAATCAGACGGGCTGGTCGAACACCTGACCAAGTATTTTCTGGTACATCTCGAATCAAGAAAATTCGCCGAACTTCTTACAACCAACGGTGCCGTTGGCTACAAAGCCCATCTCAGAAATGAAAGCAACTCACTCGAAGCCACAGGTTATCTTAATCCCGAAAATGATGCACAGATCAACTTCGTGCTCAATGCCTCGAGCAAATCAGGCATCGCAGCCGCCAATCCCGGCGACCGTCTGAGCATCAAGGTTGTCGATAACAAAAAAGACGTGGTATTTGCCACCGACTTCACGGTGACCAAGGCTGATGTTCTCAACTTCTCCAAGACCATCACTGCCCAGGAATCAGCCAAAACCAAAGAAGCCGGCAACTGATAACTGATTTTTCTCTCACACAAGCCTGGCGGCTTAAGACAGGAGTCTTAAGCCGCCTTTTCTTTCCGGTGATTAATATTTTGCGGACTCAGGCTTTCTTCTGGATGAATTCGATCATCTCGAATATGTCGTTTTCGTCAGGAGAACGCACAATAAAAGCTTCATTGCCCATTACTTCCGCAAACACAAGCGGAACCTGGGTGTGCATGGCGATCCTGCTGCAATAAAGCCGGTAAATTTCGTCAACTGAATGGCGGTAGTTTTTGCCAAACTTGCGGGCTATATGAGCTGCGAAGTATTTGCGTTCAACCTTTGCCAGAAAGCGGTTTTCGGCTATAACATTGGCCCATTCCTGGTATACATCGATGTCAGCGCTGAAGTTCATCAGGTCAACCGTGTAACCGCCCGGCGGGCGGCAATTCATCTCAAGAACAAAAAGCCTGCCATCGCTTTTCTGCCGCAAAAACTCGAGATGAAAGAACTTGGCACGTATGTCGAATTCCTTGACGATTTTCCGGCCGATTTTTATGGCATCGGCAGGTATCTCGCGCACAAGATAAAAACTTAGATCTTCGTTGTAAGCCACCAGGTCGAAGGCCCCGTTTACCGAGCGCAGAGAAGAATAAAACACGATTTCGCCGTTCTGGTCACAGATACCGTCGAATGTCATCAGCTCGCCATCGATAAAAGGCTCGACAAAATAATCTACCTGAGGCCTGGTGCGCCAGAAGTTGTCTATATCGGCCTGATGTTCGATCTTGTAGGCGGCAACCGCGCCAACGCCGGTGTCAGGCTTGGCAAAAACCGGAAAACCATATTTTTCGACAAAGCGGTCGAGTGATTCCCGGTCGCTGATGATTTCTCCGTCTACTATCGGAGCATTACAGGCCCTGAAAATCTTTTTCATTTCGGATTTGCGCTTGATCTTCACCGTCTGCTCGATACCAGGGCCGGGAATGCTGAAATCCTCGCGCAAGCGGGCCTCATGCATCATCCAGTGTTCGTTGTGCGATTCAACACGACTGACACGACCATGCCGGTAAATCAGAAAGGCGGCAGCCCGGTATGTCTGCTCATAATCATCCAGAGAATCGACCTTGAAATAATCAGTCAGAGCGCCATGCAATGCGGGAGGCAGATGATGGTAATCCTCGTCGCCAATGCCCAGAACCCTGATACCGCGATTGGCAAGACCTGTAACAAAGTCACAGAAATTTGGAGGGAAGTGTGGAGATAGATAAATAAAGTTCATTTACAGCTTCCTGAGCCTGAAATAGTGATGCCATTCTTTGCGAAAGCGCATCGCAAATTGCATTGGCCGATGCAACCCGCCTAGATTCTAATAAAAAACCGGCTATTGCGCAATAAGCAAAATTATTCCAGCCCTGCCGGGCCAAGCAGGTTTTCAAGATACCAGGTCGATCCCGGCTTAACCTTATTCTCTTTGCCAAGGTAATCCGACTGCATTCCGGCCAGCGCAAAAATCTCTATGCTCTGTGCCAGAAACCCGCTGAAAATTATTAAAAACAGCAGCACAAATATCAGATATATGGTGAAACCACGCCTTCCTGCCGGAACACCCCTTTTAAACCCTTTATTCATTTGTTGCTCCAACCCTCCAGAGTATTCTCAGGTTTTCACCACCTGTCGTCACGCG
>CAZMWO010000526.1:0-2273 GCA_964569565.1 uncultured bacterium
ACCGCGACTATGCCTACGCGCATTTCTCGCTGGGTGCGGTCTATCTCGAAATCGGCAAACCCAAAAAAGCTATCGTAGAGTTCAAAAAGGCGGTGCTGCTCAACCCGCAGGACGCTTACGCTCTCTGCCAGCTTGGTCGAAGCTATATCAGCCTCGAAAATTATGAAGAAGCTATCAAACAGCTTAAAGATTCGATCAGAATCAACCCTGACAATGCCTTTGCCTTTTTGAATATAGGAATGGCGCACTTCTTCAGCCAGACTTTCGACGAGGCGGTAGAAGCGTTTAAAAGAGTGTTGTCAATCAGCCCGATGCTGCTCGAAGCGCATGTATATCTCGGGCAGTCATTCTTGAAACTCAATATGGATGACGCGGCGCTGGCCGAATTTCGCAAGGCTCTCAAAATCGACCCCAAGTACCCTCGCCTGCGCTTCTTCATCGGTATGGTCATGCGCAAAAAGGGCGAAGTCCAGAAGGCAATCGAGCAGTTCAGGCTTGAAAACAACCTCAATCCGAACGATGCTGAACTGCATTTCAATCTCGGCCTTTCTTACAAAGACCGCGGTATGCTCGACGAAGCGACCGGCGAATTAAAACGCAGCCTCTTTCTCGATGCCCGACTCAGTCGTGCACATGATGTGCTTGGCGAAATATACGACGTTAAGGGCCAGTGCGAACAGGCAGTATTTCACTGGCGCAAGGCGACCGAACTGCGCCGCAAAACCGGCAGCGACCCGGCACCCAAACCGGCAGCGATCATCAGAAACAAAACCGAAATCGATATGATGATCGAAAAATACAAGGCTGAGATCGCCAACAACCCGAACAACCCCGAGGCGCATTACAAGCTGGCTTCGGCCTACAAAAACAAAGAAATGTATGACGAAGCGATCATTGAATATCGCAAGGTCATCGCTCTTAATCCTTACGACAGCTTTGCCAACTACAATCTCGAAGTAATCTACCGCCTCAAAGGCATCGACGATCAGAACCTGACGCGCTGGAAGCGTTCGGTCACCATCAATCCCGACAACGCCGGCGCGCATTACCGTCTTGGGCTTGCTTACCGCGAAAAAGGAATGATCGACGAAGCGATACGCGAGTGGGAAAAAGCGATCGCACTCGACCCGGATTTCTCACATGCGCATCTGCAGCTTGGCATTGCCTACAAAAGCGTCGGCAAGGCCGACCAGGCGATCAATTCGTGGCATAAAACCATCGAACTTGACCCGGATTTTCAGGAGGCGTTTTTCCATCTCGGCAAAGCTTACCTCAACCAGGGCCGCCTCGAAGAAGCCATCAGCTCGATCAAGCGCACCATCAAGCTTAATCCGGAAGATACTGAAAGCCGCTACGTGCTTGGACTCATCTACAAGAACAACGGCATGATGGAAGAAGCTCGCGAAGCATTCGAAGACCTTCTCAAATACCAGGAAGAGAACCCGCCTGTGCTGATGATTCTCGGTTCTGTCTACAAAAGCCTCAACCAGCTTGAAAATGCTCTGAACTGTACAATGATGAGCATCAGACTGGATGGCGAAAAATTCTACGCGCACTATCTGCTCGGCAGCATTTATCGCGCCATGGGCAACCGCGAACAGGCAGAAGCCTCATTCAAGAAAGCAATCATGCTCAACCCCGACGACGCCTTCTCGCAATACAGTCTCGGAGTGCTCTACAAGAATTCAGGGCGGATTCCCATGGCCATCAAGGCCTTTTCGCACGCAATCGAGCTCGACTCTGACGATGCCTATTCACATTCGCACCTCGGCCTTTCATTCTACGAACAGGGGCAGATCGACGAGGCTATCGTCGCTCTGCAGCGCGCTGTAGAAATAAATCCGGAAGATACCTATGCCCTGTATAACCTTGGCGTGGCACATCTCGACAAGCATTCGGCCGATGCCGCAATCGATTCGCTGGTGCGCGTTGTAAACCTGTCTCCTGGCGATTCTTATGCCTGCTTCTACCTGGGCCAGGCCTATGAAGAAAAGAAAATGTTGCGCGAGGCCAAAGCCTGTTATAAACGCGCTTTCGACAATGCCCCGGCCAATACCCAGATCTCGAAGTTCGCCAAAGAAGCCTTCGCGAGGCTGAAATGAAGACGCCATTGCCCTCTCAGTCATTCTGCGCGAAGTCGCAGAATCCATGAACGTTTGAAAAGACCGATAACAGATGACAACGAAAGAACATGAGAAAGAGAAAGAAAACGATATCGATACCGATTACGATTACGAGCACGAGAACGAGCACGAGCACGAGCACGAGCACGA
>CAZMWO010000526.1:2283-2853 GCA_964569565.1 uncultured bacterium
GAAATATGAATCTTAACTTCAACAGAATGCGGGCGACAATGCTGACAGTGATAATGCTGTCAGCGATGGGTTTGGGGATCATCGGCTGCGCCGGCAACAGCGTCACGCCGCGAGAAGGCAGCCTGCAGGGGCGCATAGTTGATAAGAGCGGCCTGCCGGTTGAAGACGCGCTGGTAACCTGGGAATACGATAACACCCGCTGGGCTCTCACCGACGCAGACGGCAAATATTATCTTGAAGCCATAGGATTCGGCGATCAGACTTTTCTGGTTCAGGCCTTCGCTTACCATCCTTCCCGCTTTGGTATCGCCATTTATTCAGGTCAAACCAGTACCGCTGAGGATTTCGCCATCGAGGCCAAAAGCTTCGATTATCTTGAAGTCAAAGTTGAAGAGGTTTCTGCGACCCATGCTTTGATCTCATGGAAGACTACAGACTATACAAATGGTTCAGTAGAGTATGGAGAAACCGAGTCATACGGCAGAACCGTACGAGAAGAAAATGGGGTCTACGCAACCACGCACAGCGTAAGACTTATCGACCTTTCACCTGAAAAGCAGTATTTTTTCA
>CAZMWO010000527.1:0-2852 GCA_964569565.1 uncultured bacterium
TAAGGCCATCCATGGCCAAAAAGCCAGCTCTTAGCTAATCTCATGAGTTGTATGCACTTTTCGATGAGCTTTTATCTGTCTTGTTCTCGCGATCCAAAACAGACGACATATTATAAAATTCACAACTTGATATTTATTTTTAATCAAGCTGCGAATTTTTTCACAAAACTTCTTGACGTTTTCAAAGTCGCTGGTTATACTAAGTTTAGAAATCGAGAAAAATTTATCGATAAAAAATTATTGATAAATTTATAGAACAGGAGAAGCCAGAACATGAACGGCAAGCCTGATTACAATATTCCGGAACCGACTCTGCGCCGCCTGCCACGCTACTACAACTACCTAAAGGCGCTGCTCAACCGTGGTCGAGAAGTTGTTTCCTGCACCCACATCGGCAAAGATCTCGAACTCGATCCGCCACAGATTCGCAAAGACCTTGCCTATACAGGAATCCGCGGTCTTCCCAAAGTCGGCTACCAGGTCGAAGAGCTGATCAAAAGCATCGAAGACTTCTTCGGCTGGAACAACATCGACGAAGCATTTCTCGTCGGCGTCGGCAACATGGGACGCGCACTAATCGACTACAAGGGCTTTTCCCGCTACGGCTTCAAAATTATCGCCGCCTTCGACAACGACAGCGAAATTGTCGGCAAAACTTTCGGCGGTGTCGAAGTGTTGCCGCTCAATAAGCTTACCAGCCTGTGCCAGCGCATGAATGTACACATCGGAGTCATCACGACGCCCGACCACGCGGCCCAGGAAGTCGCCGACATGATGATCGCCGGCGGCATAATCGGAATCTGGAACTTTGCGCCCGCTGAAATTCGGGTGCCGGAAGGAGTGATCGTGCAGAACGAAAACCTTGCAGCAGGTCTTTCTGTGCTCTGCAAGAAGCTGCAGATGCTCAAACAGTCAGGGAAAATCAGACAGGAGGTCATAGAATGACGAGTCAGCCACACACCGTGATGAGAAAGTTCGAAAAAGTCTGCGAAATCATCGAAAAACACAACAACGACTGTTCAAAGTTGATACCGATCCTGCAGGCAGTCCAGGAAGAATACCGCTACCTGCCCGAAGACGTAATCTGCTACGTCGCTACCGCCCTCGGCATTCCCTCGTCGCAGGTGTACGGCGTCGCCACCTTCTACTCGCATTTCGCACTCAAGCCCAAGGGCAAGTATGTGATCAAGATCTGCGACGGCACTGCCTGCCACGTCAAAAAGTCGATTCCCATTCTCGAAGCGCTCCTCAAAAAGCTCAAACTGACGCCCGACAACATGACCACCAGCGACATGCTGTTCACCGTCGAAACCGTATCCTGCCTCGGCGCCTGCGGCCTGGCGCCGGTTCTGGTAATCAACGATGAAGTTCATGGCCTGATGACACCCGAATCCACAGTAGCACTCATTGACCAGATCATCGCCCGGGAGGAAGCAAAATGAACAACGACAAACTCAACCTCAAGCAGATAGCAGAACACTTTCGCGAGAATTCGGAAAAACGCCGCGTCATCGTCTGCGCCGGCACAGCCTGCGTTGCCAACGGCGCCCTCTCTCTCATCGACACTCTTGTGAAAAAAATCACCTCAGCAGACATAGATGTTAAGGTCGAAGCGCACGAAGAAGGCAAGCGTGATCTGCGCCTTTCCAAAAGCGGCTGTCATGGCTTCTGCCAGATGGGCCCGCTGGTTACTATAATGCCCGAGAACATTCTCTACACCAGAGTAAAAGCGGCTGACGCCGACGAAATCGTCGAAAAAACTCTGATGAAGGGCGAAATCATCGACCGCCTGCTTTTCGTCGAGCCGGCAAGCGGCAAACACGCAAAAGGCAGCGACGAAATAACTTTTTACAATCGTCAGAAACGCACTGTACTCAAGGAATGCGGTCACATCGACCCCGAAGATATCGACGAATACATCGCTCATGGCGGTTACGAAGGGGCCAGAATCGCCTGTGTCGAAATGAAGCCCGAAACCGTGTGTGAAGAAGTCATGACGGCCTGGCTGCGGGGAAGAGGCGGCGGCGGTTTTCCGACCGGTCGCAAGTGGCAGCTGACGCTCGACCAGCCCGGCGCCAAGAAATATGTTATCTGCAACGCTGACGAAGGCGACCCCGGCGCGTTCATGGACAGAAGCGTCATGGAAGGCAACCCGCATTCAGTCATCGAAGGCATGATGATCGCCGCCCGCGCCATTGGCGCTGACGAAGGCGTCGTATACTGCCGCGCCGAATATCCGCTGGCAGTCAAACGCATGCGCAAGGCCATCGAAGATGCCCGCAAACTCGGGGTTCTCGGTAAAAATATTTTCGACAGCGGCTTCAACTTCGATGTCAATGTTATGGAAGGCGCCGGCGCATTCGTCTGCGGCGAAGAAACCGCTCTCATTGCTTCCGTCGAAGGCAAGCGCGGCATGCCCAGCCCCAAACCACCGTTCCCGGCCGAAAGCGGCCTGTTCGGCAAACCTACCGTCATCAACAACGTCGAGACACTCGCCTGTGTTCCGCTGATCATCCGCAACGGCGCGCAGTGGTTCAGATCGCAGGGCACCACTAAATCACCCGGCACCAAAACGTTCGCTCTGACTGGTCACGTCGCCAACACCGGTTTGATCGAGGTTCCGTTCGGCACGCCGTTGCGCGAGATCATCTTCAACATCGGCGGCGGCATCACCGACGACCGCGGCAAGCCGATGCCCGACGGCTTCAAAGCCGTACAGATCGGCGGCCCATCCGGCGGCTGTCTGATCGATGAGCATCTCGACCTGGCTCTCGATTTCGATTCGCTGCTCGACAAAGGCGCCATGGTTGGCTCTGGCGGTCTCGTAGTAATGAACAAGAACACCTGTATGG
>CAZMWO010000528.1:0-2848 GCA_964569565.1 uncultured bacterium
GGCAATCAGCTTGCCGGTCGATGACTCTTCAGCGTATGAGTTGGTGAAAACTCCGGTGCTGTTTGTAATAACTTCGTCAAGCAGCCCGTCAATCTTAGCCTCTATCCGGCTGATTTCGGTGGCCAGATCAGCATCTGGAGTGATCTTCTCGGCATCTACGGTAAAAATCCGCTGAAAGCCGCGTGCGATGTCCCACTTGCCGGACAAGTAGGAAATTTTTACCATGCCGATACCGCCACCACGGCCCGGAGCCGTCTGACAGACCATCGGCCGGCCGCTGATCACAGACCCGGGGCCGATAAGATCACCTATGATAATATCGATGTCAGGAAATACCTCGCCTGGATTATCAAGGTTTCCAACAGCGGGATGATGCGAAAGAAGCACGATGACTTCTGCTCCGTGTGCCTTGAGCTGGGCCGAAGCTTTCTGAACCGATGCCTTGAAATCAATGATTTCAAGGCTTACTATGTTGTCCTGACGCGTGTTTCTTGCCAGTTCTCCGTGCCCCAGGCCGATTACACCAACTTTGATGCCGCCCTTGTCGATTATCAGACCAGGCCTGAAAGTATCGCCTACAGGGGCCGTTACATCACGGTAATTACAGGAGAGCATGGGAACATGGCCGGCAGCGATAAAACTCTTCAGACGGTCAAAGCCATACTCGAATTCGAGATTGCCGATTGTCATTGCATCGTAACCAGCCTTGCCCATGAGACGCAGCGGCACATCACCCATGGTTAACGAAGCTTCGGCTGTGCCGAACAGGGCATCGCCGGTATCGAGAAGCAGCACTTCGTCAGGCTTGAAATTAAAAACCTTTGAAGTCTCTGCGATGAACCCCTTGATAAAAGCGAGTCCGCCTATCTGCTGGTATTGCTGATCCTGGATGGGTCCGGAAAATGGTTTGATCTGTCCACGCAGATTTGATGTATAGAAAATTACGAGATTACGGCTGGGCATGCTCATGTAATCTTTGATCAGCAGCCCGGAAAGAAGACCGATTAAAACTACAGCTACTATGCTGAGATTTCTGACCACTTGAAAAACTCCGGTTCAAACTATATGAGTTAAGACCTTATCAGAGACGGCAAGCTGCTGTCAAGCATACGGACACTATTACAGCAATTTCCGGTCAAAATTCTTTGCAGTATCAGACACGCGAAATCTGCCAGTTCTCGAGCAATTCAGGATTGATTTCCTCGATGAAACGCGATTGCCGGGCGAGAAGCGATCCGGTGGCCGGGTCCCAGATCTGGGATGGGTAGGTTATCGCGAGATTCTCTTCAGCCCTTGTGATGGCAACATACATCAGACGCCTCTCTTCTTCGAGATCAGCCTGCGATTTTAGAGAGTTGAAAGACGGAAATCGCCCTTCGAGGGCGTGAATCACGAATACCGAGTGCCATTCGAGCCCTTTGGCAGAATGAATCGTCGAAAGAACCAGGGTTTCGTCTTCTTTCTGATCGGGCGCGAGTGCTTCATCTACCGAATCTTTGGGAGGCTCGAGAGCGAGATCGGTCAGAAAATCACTCAGCGTTGCAAATCTGCCGGAAATGATCGCGAGCTGGTCTATATCCTTGAAGCGCCTCGGATAATCGTCGAACCGCTCCTTGAGAATCGGAAAATAATAGTCAGAGACGATTTCGAGCAATCGGGCAGGGGGGGCTTCTGCCAGAGCAGCAGCAGAAACCAGCATCTGGCCGAGCTTCTTCAACCCGCTGCCGGCCCTCGCCCTGACCTTCACCGCTGAAAAATCGCACGGGTTTGCAGCCTGCCTGATACTGGCGAATATTTCTCCGGCGCTGTGCGTACCGATTCCCTCGATCAGCAGAAGCACCCTCAGCCATGAAACCTGATCGTAAGGGTTCTGGATAATACGCAGGTGGGCTATAACATCCTTGAGATGACCGGCCTCAAGAAATTTGAACCCGCCCCATTTGATATACGGAATGTTGCGTCTTTTCAGTTCAAGTTCAAGCTGATAAGCATGAAAACTTGAGCGGAACAGCACCGCCATGCGGTTGAGCGGTATCGACTGCTCGCGCAGTTCGAGTATTCTGGCGGCAATGAACATCGCCTGTTCCTGTTCGTCTTCGCAACGAACACAGGCCGGCAGCTCGCCTGAGCTCTTTTCGGTGTAGAGCTTCTTTTTGAAGCCTTCGCCGGCTTTTTCCATGAGACTGTTGGCCGCATCGAGAATGTGCCGGGTGCTGCGGTAGTTTCTTTCAAGCCTGACCACGCGACAGTCGGGAAATTTCTCAGGGAATTCCAGAATGTTGCTTACCCTGGCTCCACGAAAAGAATAGATGCTCTGCGCATCATCTCCAACAACCATGACGTTTCTTTTTTCGCCGGCCAGCAGAAAAGTGATTCTCGCCTGCAGACCGTTGGTATCCTGATATTCATCGGCCATGACATAGCGATAGCGTGCTGTTATCTGACTTCTGGCCGGCTCACTTTCACTCAACAGGCGATGCAGGTAAATCAGCAGATCATCATAATCGAGAAGCAGGTTCTTCTGTTTATATTCCGTGAATCCTTCGTGCAGGCGGCATATATCTTCGGCATGCTCGGCAAATTGCGGGTATAAGTCGGTCACGACGTCGGCCAGGCTCTTTTCAAGGTTACTCGCCTTTGAAAACATCTGTGCCACAGTTTTTTTCTGCGGAAACCGTGATTCTTTGCGGTTAAAGCCCATCTCGCTGCGGATGAGGTTTATAATATCAGAGGCGTCGCCTTCGTCGATGATTGAAAAGCCCGGGTTAAGGCCGATATGATGACCGTATTTACGCAGAATATTCGCGGCAAAGCTATGGTAAGTGCCGCCTGCAACCGCGTTGCCCTG
>CAZMWO010000529.1:0-2839 GCA_964569565.1 uncultured bacterium
GGCAGGTAACTGTCGTGCAGGTGAAATGTCGAGATTATCATTTCATCAGGGTTCAACAACTTGACCACTGGCTGCAGATCGTCAAAGACCAGGCTCAAAATCAGACTGGCTCCGTTAACCAGAGCGGACAGGCTACAGAAGTGTATGGCGTAAAGTTTGATTTCGAAGAGTTCGACTTCGTCGGGAACCCTGTCTTCCTGAAGGTTGATTACTGACCCGGAAATATTGCGCAACTGCCGGAAAATTGCCTGGGCCTGCTGGGAAAACTGTGGTTCGCGCCGGCAGAAATCTATCAGGCCGGCGAGTTCGTTAAATGCCTGTTCGAGCAGCCCACAGTGCTGAGAATTTGCCGGCCGAAGATCTCTCATGGCCTTACGGCCATAAGGTGAGCTCAGGTTCAGGTTGGCGAGAACCCATGCAGTAGCCGATGTTGCCGGCTTATAAGTTGGCAAGCTGGTCATAGCAGTTTATCTGCCATTATATCGAAAACTGCGACAGAAAGCACGGTTTTAAGCTTCTGGCAGAGAGCTCTGCTGTCGAGGATGAATCCGTCGGGTGATTTCGGATTTACTGTTACCGCAAGCAGATTGACAGGGCGTAAAACGGCAAGCTCGACGCCGCGTCGTTTGAGTTCTGCGAATTGCGCCGGGCTGAAAAGAAATCTGGTTCCGTCAGCAGCTATCAGGCGCAGGCCTTGCAGAGAGCGACTGCGTTCAAGAATCCGTTGAATCAGGCGGGCGGTGACGGCGCCGATAAAAAATATGCACAGCGGCCGCGTCTTGAGGGCGGTAATCAGGTCTGCCGCATTGTCATCGAGACTGCTGGTGCTCTCGATGATCTGGTTGTCACTGTCGACGACAAAGCAGTCAACAGTGTGTTCTGCTCCAAGGCTGTTCTCGCAGCCATCTTCAGCCTGCCGGAGAGCTCGTAGAATACTTTCTGGCACCTTGTCGGCAGCTGGCAGAGTCAGCAGGCCGGCAATATGTGCGGTGTGCTCGACGATGGCATCGGAATCTGGCGAATAAGACGCTCCTGTTGCCAATATACATCCGTCGGCAGTGCTGACAGCCGCGCTCGATCTTCGCGCTGCGGCGCCGTCGATGATGATACAGCCGGCTTTTTCCTGTTGCAGCATGCGGGTGAGGCGCGTCATCTGCCCGGTTGTCGAGGGGCCGGCGATGAGGGCGTAGCCGTCGCTGAGCGCTCTGACAATGACGACTTCGCCGAGTGGCGTGTAAAAGCCGGTAAAACAAAGAAGTTCGCGGGTAAAGTCGCATTGGCCGAGAAGATCGACGGCCGTGGCAACAAGAGTGCCACGGCCGACGTATATCGACGGTTTATCTGTTCCGGTAACCTGATCGATATCTTCGCCGTCGTAACCGATCGAAGTTATCGCCAGATCAGCCCGGCGGTCAGCTGCGAGCAGATGGTTGAGCACTGTCGTTTTGCCGGCGTTTTTCTCGGTTCCGATTATCGCCAGGCACTTGCAGTCTGCCACCAGTTCGCTCAGGCTGACCGTCATGTCTCAGCCTTTTTTGCCGCGCTGCTTGCGTTTGAGGTTCGCCGGTTCGAGCGAGATCTTTCCCTGGTGCAGCCCGGCTATGCCTTCGATCTCGACGTTACCCTTCTGGCAGGCTTCGCAGGTGCAGCTTGGCCGGTAGCCATCAGGCTCGTTGTAGCAGGTGATGACACCTTCGTAGTTGCGCAGAATGGTCTTCTCGTAACCGCTCGAAATCAGGTAGTTTGGCATGACCGGAATCTTGCCTCCGCCGCCCGGTGCATCGACGACGTAAGTCGGCACGCAGAAGCCGCTGGTGTGACCGCGCAGGGCTTCGATGATCTCGATGCCCTTGGCGACCGGGGTGCGGAAATGCGACAGACCATAAGAGAGGTCGCATTGATAGATGTAATACGGGCGCACCCTGATTTTGGCGAGTTCGTGTACCAGCTTTTTCATGACATGCACGCAGTCGTTAACCCCGGCGAGAAGCACCGACTGATTGCCGATCGGAATGCCGGCCATGCTGATCAGATCGCAGGCGCGGGCTGCGTCGGTGGTAATTTCCCGTGGGTGATTGTAATGCGTGTTGAGCCAGATCGGATGATACTTCTTGAGCATATCGCAAAGCTCGGGGGTGATGCGTTGCGGCATTACCACCGGCGTGCGCGTGCCGATACGGATTACTTCGACATGCGGAATCGCGCGCAGCTTCTGCAAAATACCTTCGAGCTTGCCGTCAGCCAGCAGCAGCGGGTCGCCGCCGGAGACGACGATGTCGCGTACCTGCGTGTTCTTTGCAATATATTCGATGGCCTTGTCGATATTGCCGGCGGGCATCGCGGTGTCTTTCTGACCGGCGAAGCGCCGCCTCGTGCAATGTCGGCAGTACATCGAACACTGGTCGGTGACCAGCAGAAGAACGCGATCAGGATAGCGGTGAGTCAACCCGGGAACCGGTGAGTCACCGTCTTCGTGCAGCGGGTCTTCAAGATCGGCCGGCGATTTGTAGAGCTCGTAACCGGTCGGAATAGCCTGTTTGCGCACCGGATCGTTCGGATTGTCCGGATCGATGAGGGTCAGGTAATAAGGTGTGATCGCCATGCGCAGCGTGGCAAGGCAGTCCTTGATACCTTCGATTTCCTTGCCGGTGAGCTTGATGTGTTTACTGAGCTCCTCGACGGTTTCGATGCGGTTTCTTACCTGCCATTTCCAGTCGTTCCAGTCAGCATCACTGACTTCCGGAAACAATTTGCGGCGACGTTGCAGGTGTTCATCCCTGGTGTATTTGCTGTTCAAAGCAGGTTCCTTTCTCTGCCGGGCGCGTTTTTACCTCAGCAG
>CAZMWO010000530.1:0-2829 GCA_964569565.1 uncultured bacterium
ACCAACGTTCAGCTTATAATTCTGCAACGTAGCTTCGTTTATGGTCTGGCCATAATAAGCAGCATCGTAAGCATTGATAAGACTCTGCGCACCCGCAGACAGGGTGAGACTATATTCGGCATAGCCACTCTGTATAAGACCGTTGACATTGATATCGGAAGCGTTAAGAAATACGCTGTCGCCGGCTATCCAGGTCCCCACCTGTCTGGTTTTATCAAAACCAACAGGATAAATATGTTCGGCCGCGACGGCAGAAGAATTACCAGCCTTTATGTTAGCCTCATGAATATCAGCATCCGAATCGTATACATATTCAGGTGTACCTCCAATATTGGTGATACCCTCTGAGTAACCCTGAGAGATTGAACCGTTGGAAGCCTTCAACTCGATTTCTTTTGCATTGATCGAAGCGCCGCTGACGGCAGTTTTTCCCTGCAAAACGATATCACCTTTGAAGTTGTCGACAAGAACCTTGCCAAGCGGGTTGTCTATGTCACCGTTGATTTCAATATTGGTAAGCGGAGTGACGCTCTCGGTTCTACCGCCGGAGGTAACAGTCAGGTTGCCATTCCAGGTCTCATAAACAGAAATCAGCGCGTTTCCAGGATCACTGGTAATGACAGAACTCAAAGACGGAAATTTCGTTGCAGCAGTGCTTCCCAACGAAACCCCGTTGTGTATCAGCTCTCCACCGTATTCGACGATTTCGAGATCGTTAACCTTCATATAAAGGTTACTGCTGTTGGTTATATTGATTTCAGGCGAGCCCTTAGCGTTGATGCTGCCATTACCGCTGACGCTGCCGGTATTGATGACGACGTTACCACCAGAACACACCATATCTGGCAAAGACAGATACTGAACATACATACCACCAATTACCTGACCAGTAGTGGAATTATACAGCCCGTATTTTTCCATTTCGTTCAACAACCTGATCTTTTCAGCATTGTAACCAATTCCAGCTGTGGTGCCGGCATAAGCAGCTGCAAGATTACAGACTTCCTGATAGCGGGTGAACAGATCGTTGGCGTAATTGGTAACACCGGTAGTTATACCGTTCTTGTAATCAATTACCGTAGACGTAATGGTTGGTGTTGGCTGAGAACCGCTGACTGCGCCGGTAGCATCAACGATTCCACTGATCGTCATGATGACCTTGTTATAAACACCTGCAATAAGATTGCCGCTTATATCAACCTTGTTAGTACCGGTGATATTCTTGCTGCGCTGGCCGGAAGCGGTGCTCGCACAACCTCCGGTAGTGTCTGTCGAATACCATGTGTATTCGCTGGCGGTCTCGGTCATTATCTCGCGGCCGGCAGTAGAGTTGAGGTTTATGTGCTTGACGCTGTGAACATCGGAACCAGCATATATATTGATCTGGTTGTTCTGGCTTGTCCAACTGTTAATATCAGCGTTGGCAATCGCTATAATCGAATTTTTGTTATACGAATCTGCGGTTGCGGTCAAATCATAGTTAGACCTTTGGCCAGCTGCGTTCGCATCAGTGTTGAGACTGATGTCGTTAGAGCTGAACAAATCTCCGTAAATGTCCAGCGTGTTGTTCTTGGTAATGCTCGAAGTGGTTCTGGCGTCCGAATAACCGCCGAGACCGCCCTGCATGTCGGAATCAGAAGTCAGCACGGCTGTCAGATTGGTTGATGCGGCAAGATTGATATTCTTTCCGGCAACCCATGTTTTGAGAAGCGATCCGGTGCCGGTAAGCAGACTATTATTGATATTGACATTAGAAATGCTGTAAGCCAGAGGATTTGCCACAACGCCGGCACCAACGGTCTTGACCTTGTTAAAGATCCTGGCATCGGTCGTCGCATTGCCGGAAATATGGCCTCTGCTTTCAAGAATAGAATAAGCCCCTACTTTGGCTTCGGTGGTCGAGGTTACGTTGGCATTGCTTTGCGCACCACTTATGGTGATTCCACCATAGCCCGCGCCCGAAGCCGATTCATTGCCGTCGTCGTCGCTGGAAATAGTGTTTTTAGCCTCAAAAGTAATATTCCCGACAGCATTTACGCTTGTGCTGTCGGCAAAAGCGGCCTTCGTCGTTGAAGTGATCGTATTCTCGGCCTTGGTGCCGCTGTAGCCGATGAGCGAACCTCTTGTCGAATCCGCGTTGATCCACACCACATCGTTCTGGTTGGCAAGAAGACTGAGAGCACCGGCAAGGCTCCATTTTCCTCCAATAGTTGCTTCAGTAAGGCTGGTTATACCGCTTATCGCGTAAGCCGACAGGCCGTCTACCGAGATCAATCCGCCGCCGTTGCCATCTGCTTTAACGGTGTGGCCAGAATAGCCGTCAGCTTTGACATTGATAGAACTGAGACCTCTGGTCGTAGTCGGATCACCATTTAAAGCCACTTTGGTTGAAGCATTCGACAAAGCACGGGCCTTGTTGTTACCCGATGCGATAAGGCCGCCAACATTCAGACCGCTGGTATCGGCCGACTGTTCGACCAGGTTCGACCCGAACAGAGACAGATTTGTCGCCGCGTAATAGTTGACCCCGATCAATACGTTTACCACCGCGTTGTTGTATGCGTTGCTCTCGTTGTAACCGAAGCTGCCGATAAATCCGCCACTGATGCCAACAGCCTTAACCAGGTTGGTTCCGTTCAGGCTGCCATTAAAAGTAAGATTAGGGGTATTAAAGTGATTGCCGGCACCAGCGACTGACGTCTCATATACTTCAGAACGAGCCGCTATGGTGGAATTGGCGACCGAAACGCCAGCCGAAACCAGCCCGCTGATTGCAGCGCTGGTCGCTTCAGAGGTGACATAAGGATTGTTGCTGCTGTTAAAGGCAAC
>CAZMWO010000531.1:0-2827 GCA_964569565.1 uncultured bacterium
GAGATTCAACGGCTGCGCAAGATAGGCGGAAGTATCGCGGGCATATTCAAAAATCGTCTTGCCGTCTGGCAGTTTCAGGTTCAGATAGTTGCGCCATGAAGAGCCGACCGGCAGATCGTTGGGGCTGTTAAGCCGCGTCGTGCGATAGCCGATCTCGTTGCCCCATGAGTCTTTGATAACCTGCTCATAAACCAGATTAAGGCCGCCTGCCAGCACCGGCATGGTAGCAAGCAGTATGAATACTAAAGCTACCAGCCACTGTCGTGCGCCAGACCGAGCCGAAAGTGTTTTTATCATATTTTTCCTGCCATTCGGGTTAATTATAGACTAATTATATGAATCATCCGCCCGTACGTCCAGACATCAGACGCTGTTTTTTTTAAATGCACCCGATTACGAGAACGAGAACGATTAAGAGCACGAATGAAGGCAAGGCTGGTATAGGAGAAGAGAAAGCCGTATAATGGTGGCGATGAATACGAGGCTTAAAGGGTCGTTACGGGTGGCGCTGGCAGCTTTTATCTGGGGCGCGGCCTATCCTCTCACCAAACTGGTGCTGGCAGATGTGCCGCCGGTTCAGCTTGGTTTTCTGCGCTTTCTGATTGCCGGCCTGATATTTATGCTGTCAGAACGCAGTCTGCCGCTGCACGGTGTGGCTGCCGAAGATCGCAAATGCTTTGGCAAGCTGGCATTCTGGGGTGTTTTTCTGCTGATACTGGGAATGAACTTCGGCCTGGTCTGGGCGCCCGGCATCGCCGCTTCGCTGCTTTCAGGCACACCGCCGCTGTTTACCGTAATACTGGCGGCAATTCTGCTCGGAGAAAAGCTTCGAGCGGTCCAATTCAATTCGATTGCAATGGCACTGGTCGGGCTGGCACTGCTTGGCGGCGATGCCGGCAGCGGCAAAACCGAACTGCTTCCCTGGCAGATCTGGGTTGGATGCCTGTTGACGCTTGTACCACAATTCTCCTGGGCGATGTATGGCATTACCGGCAAGCGCCTGAGCGCGAAGTACAACTGGCGCACGATCTGCCGCGACACCTTTGCCCTCGGCTCTCTCATGCTGCTGCCGCTCGCTGTTATCGAGGCGGCAACAACCGGCTTTGGCAACTGGAACTGGCAGTCTGCCGCAGTATTGTTCTATCTGGCGATATTCAATTCGGTGGTCACCTACTCTCTCTGGAACAGCGCCCTGAAGATGATACCGGTATCGCTGGCCAGTTTCCTGATTTATCTTCAGCCGGTATCAGGAGCGGTTCTATCATATTTTCTGTTTGGAGAAAGCATTGGCTGGGCTGGTGCCGCCGGCACTGCACTCATCTTTATCGCTCTGACTATGGTCATACTGCCTGACCCTGGTGACAGAACGCAGATAAAATCGGCTGTTGCCCAAAACAGCGGCTCAGAGTAAAATCAGATACGAAATTTATAACAGGAGCTTTTTCATGTCAGTCATTCGCACAGCTTTGATGATAGTTATCTGCTGCATGTTCATGAATTCTCATCAGGCGCAGGCAGTTACGCCGCAGGTCAGACTGCCCGACTGGCACACGAGAAATGTCTCTCTCACTGAATGGAAGCCAGAAGAAGGCATTCTGGTCATCAGCGTTATGGTCAAGGCAGATCAGGTCGATCTCAGCGACATATCTTCACGACTGTATGCTCCGGCTGAGCTCAACATACCTCTTGACCAGCACGAACGCAAAGTGCTGAAAAAGGGCGAAAAAGTTTTATTCATGCACAAGATCAACGTAAATTCAGGTTTTGCCGGGTGGTTCGAACTCGATGTCAGAGCCATGCCCGATCGCGATGGCCTGCTTGAACTGGCCGCCAGCAAGCACGCAAAAGAGCCTCTGACCCTCAAAATCGTCGAAGAAGAGATCAAAACCATTTCGCAACCTATGTTCATCGGAATGTCTATTCCAGTATTACTGAACGACGACATCGCCATCAGCACCATGCCGGAAGCCTCTTTCAGAAACGACTTCGAAGCTGGTGGCAGCAAATACTATTTATGGTACCCTCCAGAAGGCCTCGGCAAAGGCATAACCGCCGAAGGGCTCAAGGTCTATTCGACTGCGATTAGAAGCGGCAGCCTGACAAAATCTGAATCAGCCGCAAGAATGCTGATGCGCCGCTTCGAAACTAACAAGGAGCCGATAACGGTCGAGAAGGGAAATGGCGAAACTTTTATGCTGCCGGCAGCAGTTGCCGCCGACCTTATCGAAGCCAACCAGCTGACTCTGCAGGCAGTAACCAGCAAACGACCTGAAGAACTGATCAGGCGACTGGCAACCATGAAACCCGTTTACACCAGGCCATTTCTCTATTACAACCTGGCCGTGCTCGAAAACAGCCTTAAAAAGAAAGCACCCGCAATAAAGCACCTTGAACAGGCGCTTTCTGATCTGCCGGCCTGGCCGCTGGCTGAAAAACTTCTCAAACAGCTGAAAAAATAAGGAGAGAACAGATGATCTGGTTTTTCGCCTTTACTGCGATCGGAATAGCAATTTTCGCGTTTTTTCTGGCTTTGCGCCGGTTTTTCGCCCTGCCGTTACTGCAGCTCTTTGGTGGCAGCGCGATACTCGGGCTGTGCGGCCTGCTGGCCGCCCGAGCCCGTTAAATCACTTCAGAACGGCGTCAGTCTTCAGCCGAGATTGTTGGCCTGCAACCAGCGCTCAGCATCGAGTGCCGCAACGCAGCCGGTTCCGGCGGCGCTGATTGCCTGCCGGTAATGCGGGTCGGCAACGTCTCCGGCCGCAAAGACACCTTCGACTGAAGTCGCTGTTGACGGCGATTTAACCTTGATATAACCCTTAGCATCGAG
>CAZMWO010000532.1:0-2826 GCA_964569565.1 uncultured bacterium
CCAGCTCGCCGAATTCGCTACAGACAGCAGACTTTACAGCGAACTGCTGCGAAGCTTCTGCATTTCGCAGGAAGGCCGACGGGCGGTCTATCAGCTCGGCGACGAAATGCAGCATTTCACCGAGACGCCCGACGGGGCAATAGTCGTGAAAGGGATGGCGCCGGAAGGCTTTCTTCTGCGCCACGTCACCGGAGGCACTCTGTTTCCGGCAAAACTGACAGACACGCTCGACAAACTTCCCCTGCTGCAGGTTACCGCGCCATTGTCAGCGCAGAAGCATCCGTTGCGAAAGATTACCGGCCAGGCGGAGAAAGTGTCTCTGGTTCTGGTGCTTCTGGCCTCAGCAGTTCTGCTGCGCATTTATCTGTTCGGTTACGGCAGCGGGCTTAAAATACGAAGTCGTCTGCTGCTCTGCGTAATTGGCGCATCGTTTCTGCCCTTCTCGACATTTATAGCCGGTCTGGCGTATCACGAGCATTTTGCCGAAGAATTCGAAAAATCAGAGATAAACCAGTATCTGAGCCTGCAGCAGGATTATCTGAACAAATCATTGAATGCCCGCATAGATTTCGAAGAACGCAAAATGACCGAACTGGCCGAAGTTCTCGGGCGCATGAGCTGGGCGGAAGCCGACAGACATCTCACAGAATGGATAAAGAGCAGCGTTGCGGCCCTGCTGCTTTACAGCCAGGATGAAAACGAAAAGACCTATACTTCCGATCCTGACGAGACCCTTAATGCTACTGAACTCAGCATGAAAACGATAAGTTTCATGGCAATCAGAAATGCCATTCAACCTGTCTCAGAGACGCCGATGGGCTCACAGGGCAGCATCGGAACTATCGGGGTAAAGATAAAAGGACTCGGCATCATTCTCGAAAACGTCGGCAGGCTTCAGGAAACCCTTTCTGACAATGCTGTGACATTGTTTTCATCGTTCCCGGTTTTTGCCGAGAACCGGCGATTCGACGCGCCGAAATCGCTGATAGTAATTAAATACTATACCGCCGACCTGATACATGACTTTCTTAAAGAACATCCAGAATTCATCAGAACAGAGACCAGAGGCAAATTCCTCGTTCAAAGCTGCTTCATACCTATCAGGCAGGCCTTACGTCTGCCGCCCGATAACCAGGCCATCTGCAGCCCGGGCTTTTCGCCGGCTAAATGGTCACAGCTCGCCCGCCATGTTCTTCACAGTCGGTCGGCTTCTTCGTGGTCTGATGAAAAGTCGACAGCTGTTGCCAGCTTTCACAATCGACTGCAGTGCATAATGATTCAGACCTCAGAGCGGATCAACAATCAGACCTCAATTGCAGGAACCGTCTTTCTGCCGGTATTGCTGTATTTTCTGCTGATGGTGGCAACAACTGTCGTCTTCATGGCAAAATTCATGCTCAAGTATAGTGCCGACCTGGTCGCGACCGGCAATTACCAGCATCGGATTGAATTCAGATCGGGTGATGAGTTTGAGCCTCTGACAAGTTCTTTCAACGAAATGACTGCCGGACTCTATCAGCGCGAACTGCTGGCCAGCTATGTTTCACAGGATGTCATCGCCGAAGTCAGCAGCGATGTCACACTTTTACCAGGCGGCGAGCGGGTTGAGGCCAGTGTCGTTTTCTGCGCACTGAAAGAGTTCAAAGAACTCAGCCTGCAGGCGAGCCCTGAGACAATAGTTGCGACGCTTGGGCATCTCATCGAAATTGCTGATAAAACTGCGGTAAGCCATGGCGGCGTCATGGACAAACTGGTCGAAGACACGGTAATGCTGGTATTCAGGCAGCGCAGCAGCGACAATGACCATGTAATCTCTGCCTGCCGGGCATCTCTGGAAATCAGCCGCGCCTTTACCAATGCCGGTGCGCCGGTAAAAGTTGCTATTGGCATAGCCTCTGGCCCGGCAGTATCAGGCAAAATCGGCTCGAAAACCGGCAAACTTGACTTCACTCTGATCGGCAACCCGGTCAACCTGGCAGCCCGCCTCAAGGCGCAGGCTTACAAGGCAGACAACACCGGCATCATCACCTGTCCGACTACGATCAGGCTGCTCAAAGGTCAGGCGCGCCTGCGCTTTATCGAGCGTACAGAAATAAAGGGAAGGTCACGGACCTTCCCTCTCTATGAGCTGATGGAAATGCGCTGACGCGAGCTTTTACCAGCCGAGAATGTAAGCAAAAATCAGCGGCGCCACGATAGTTGCGTCTGATTCGACGATATACTTCGGCGTGTTGATGTCGAGCTTGCCCCAGGTGATTTTTTCGTTGGGAACCGCACCAGAGTATGAGCCGTAGCTGGTAGTCGAATCAGAAATCTGACAGAAGTAGCTCCAGAACGGGATCTTTTCCATTTCGAGATCCTGATAGAGCATCGGCACGACGCAGATCGGGAAATCACCGGCAATACCGCCGCCAATCTGGAAAAAGCCGACGCCTTTGCCGCCCGAATTCTTGATATACCAGTCGGCCAGCCACATCATGTATTCGATGCCACTCTTCATGGTCGAAGGCTTGAGTTCGCCCTTGATGCAGTAAGAAGCGAAGATGTTGCCCATGGTCGAGTCTTCCCAGCCGGGTACGATGATCGGCAGGTTCTTCTGCGCGGCAGCCAGCATCCAGCTGTTTTTCGGGTCGATTTCGTAATACTGCTCCAGCACCCCTGAAAGCAGCATCTTATACATATATTCGTGCGGGAAATAGCGCTCGCCCTTGCTTTGAGCATCTTTCCAGATTTTGTAAATATGAGCCTGCAGGCGCCTGAAAGCTTCTTCTTCTGGAATACAGGTGTCGGTAACCCGGTTCAGACCTTTTTCGAGCAAATCCCATT
>CAZMWO010000533.1:0-2825 GCA_964569565.1 uncultured bacterium
AAGCTGACTACAAAAAAATCTGCGAATAAACCGACAGGAGCTGTCTTATGGCTAACTATATCCCCACAACTCCTGCCGAAGTGCAGGAAATGCTCGGGGCCATCGGCGTCAAGACCATCGAAGATCTTTTTGCCGAAATTCCGCCTGAACTGAGGCTGCAGGGCGACCTCAACATTCCTGAAGGAATGAGTGAGCCCGAAATGACCCGCAAACTGACCCGCCTCTCACAGGGCAACGAGACCGTCGATGACAAGGTCTGTTTTCTTGGTGGAGGAGCCTACGATCACATAATTCCGGCAGCAATCGACCATCTGCTGCTGCGCGGCGATTTCTTCACCGCCTATACTCCGTATCAGCCCGAAGTTTCGCAGGGCACCCTGCAGTGCATCTACGAATTTCAAAGTCTGATCTGCGGGCTGACCGGCATGGATCAGGCCAACGCCTCGATGTATGAGGGTGCTACTGCTACTGTCGAAGCGATCAATATGACGACAGCGCAGACTCGCCGCAACCGCGTTCTTGTTCTGCAGACGGTAAACCCTGAATATCGACGCGTGATGAATTCACTCAACACGCCACTCGGAGTCGAACTCGTCAGCGTGCCGTTCGAAGACGGCGTCGTCGACCCGGCCAAAGTGCATGAAATGCTGAATGACCAGGTTGCTGCTGTCGTCATGCAGTATCCGAACTTTCTCGGCTGCATCGAAGATGTCGAAAAAATTGCGGAAGTTGCTCACGATGCGGGTGCTCTTGCAATAGTCGTCGCTAATCCGATAGCTCTCGGTCTGCTCGAAACCCCTGGCAAACTGGGTGCTGACATCGTTTGCGGCGAAGGTCAGCCTCTCGGCATACCGCTGAGCTTCGGCGGCCCGTACGTCGGCTTTCTTGCAGCAAAAAAAGCTCTGCTACGCCGCATGCCCGGTCGTATAGTCGGCAAAACGACCGATCTCGACGGGAAAACCGGTTATGTTCTCACCCTGCAGGCCCGCGAACAGCATATCAGACGCGAAAAAGCGAGCAGCAACATCTGCTCGAACCAGGCACTGATGGCGCTCAACGCGACCATTTACATGAGTCTGATGGGCCGCGAAGGCATTCGCGAAGTTGCCAGTCAGTGCTTCCAGAAAGCACATTATCTCAAACGCGAACTGGCAAAGGTCGATGGCGTCAGCTTTCCATTTACCGGCAGCTTTTTCCATGAACTGGTCGTGAAAATACCCAATGCCCGCAAAGTGCTCGGGAAAATGGCCAAACAGGGCGTTTTCGCCGGCATTCCGCTCGACAACTGGTTCGCGAATCTCAAAGACTGCGTACTTGTCGCAGTTACCGAGAAACGCAGCAAAGACGAGATTGACAACTATTGCAACCTGTTAGGAGGGTTTATCAATGGCTGAACCCTTGATTTTTGACCTGTCGAAAGATGGCTGCCGCGGCTTTACGCTGCCGGCGCTCGATGTTCCTGAAGTCGATCCCGCCGATCATATTCCAGCGCGCTTTCTGCGCGAAGAACTGCCGCTGCCGTCGATGTCTGAACTCGATGTAGTTCGGCATTTCACACGCCTTTCACGACTGAATCACAGCGTCGATATCGGCTTCTACCCGCTCGGTTCCTGCACCATGAAGTATAACCCCAAGGTTAACGAAAACATGGCGCGTTTGCCGGGCTTTGCCAATCTGCACCCACAGCAGCCCGAAGAGAGCGTGCAGGGTGCCCTGCAGATGCTCAAGACACTTGAAGACTCGCTCGCCGAAATTACCGGCATGGATGCAATCACTCTGCAGCCGGCTGCCGGAGCCCAGGGTGAGATGACCGGCCTGTTGGTCATGAAGGCTTATCACCGCAAAAAAGGTAATCACAAGACCAAAATCATGATTCCCGACAGCGGTCATGGCACTAACCCGGCGTCATGCTCGATGGTCGGCTACGAAGTCGTAAACATCAAGTCCGACCCGCGCGGCGGCGTCGATATCGAAGACCTTAAATCGAAACTCGGCCCCGATATCGCCGGTCTGATGATCACCAACCCCAACACGCTCGGCCTGTTCGACGAAAATATCGGTGAACTCGCTCACCTGGTGCATTCGGTCGATGGCCTCGTCTACTACGACGGCGCCAATCTCAACGCCATCATGGGCTGGACACGCCCCGGTGATATGGGCTTCGACATAGTGCATCTCAATCTGCACAAGACTTTCTCGACCCCGCACGGCGGCGGCGGCCCCGGTGCCGGCCCGGTCGGCGTCAAAAAGCATCTCGAAGCCTTTCTACCCAACCCGCGCATTCAGTTCGACGGCAAAAAATACCGTCTGCAAACCAAATGCCGCGAATCGGTTGGCCCGGTGCTCGGCTCGCTCGGCAATTTCCTCGTGCTCGTGCGTGCCTTTGCCTATATTCTGGTCAATGGCCGCGAAGGTCTCAAAAATGTCTCTGCCTATGCGGTTCTCAACGCAAACTACATGATGCAGCGTCTCAAAAAGACCTTTGACCTGCCTTACGATCGCTTCTGCAAGCACGAATTCGTGCTGTCGGGAAAAGGCCTCGCCAAATACGGCGTCAAGACCCTCGACGTCGCCAAGCGCCTGCTCGATTTCGGTTTTCACGCGCCTACCGTGTATTTCCCGATGATCGTCGAAGAGTCGATGATGATCGAACCCACCGAAACCGAAAGCAAGGGCACACTCGACTGTTTCTGCGAAGCGATGGAAATGATCGCAAAAGAAGCTGCCGAAAAGCCTGACAACCTCAAGAATGCGCCGACAAAAACGCCGGTGCGCCGCCTTGACGAAGCTACGGCTGCCCGCAAGCCCGATATCAACTACTTCCA
>CAZMWO010000534.1:0-2818 GCA_964569565.1 uncultured bacterium
TATTGCCCCAGTTACGCAGACTGCCGGCTATCAGTGCCATAAAAGCACTGTTTGTGCGCTCGAGACCCTCGCCAAACAGCGCCCGGCTCGAAGTTGGAGTGAATTTGAAGACATAAAATATCGAGTCAGTCGATAACCAGCCCGGCGGCAGGCTTTGCAGCAGAGTTTTTCTTACCAGCGTTCCGTTTTCGGCAAAGGGGTCGGCAGTTTTGCTCAACTGATTTTGCGCGCGTAAAATACACTTTTTGATCTGTATCTCGATCGGGCAGTTGGCTTTGTATTGCTGCGCCAGTGCTGCGGCTTCTTCTTCGGCGTCGATAATAAACTGACTATCGGCAACCTCATTCTGGTAGTTATCCCAGTAAATGGCGGCCGGCAGCAGAAGCAGCGAAAACAAGAACGCCGCCGCCAGAAAAATATCTGATTTTTTATTCAACTTGGCTCTCTAAAAGGATTTGTTTGCAAATCGTCATTTTTTTGAACTCCGGACTGTGTTATCATCAGGTATTGGCATTTGCCCCTGATCAGGATACCAGCCGGAAAGGCGATGTTACTAATGAATTTTAACCGGGTATTTTCGCTGCTGATTTTTTTTGTCTATGTCGGGCTTGCCATAAGAATAAGAGAGATCACTTTTTTGTTATTGCCTTTGTTCGGTTTGTTTTTTATCTGGTTTCCT
The DNA here is from genome assembly GCA_964569565.1 of uncultured bacterium. Classification (GTDB taxonomy): domain Bacteria; phylum Muiribacteriota; class Ozemobacteria; order Ozemobacterales; family Ozemobacteraceae; genus Rifleibacterium. Next base: position 680 of record CAZMWO010000534.1, read on the forward strand.
TCGCTGGCGAAGTTTTTCGACATCCTCGGTGCCGGAATGTCGCGCCGAACCGCACCAATGGATCCGAACACGCCTTCCTGCGTCTTCGTGCTGATCGGCTGGGGAATCCTTCTCACCCCGGCATTAATCGGCATCATTGCCAAACTGGCCAGTATGTAGTCGTGTTAAAAGTTGCCTAACCTCACACGTTGTGCTAAGCTGAAACCTGTTGCTGCACCCATAGCTCAGCTGGATAGAGTGTCTGCCTCCGGAGCAGAAGGTCACAGGTTCGAATCCTGTTGGGTGCGCTTTTTTCATTATGGTAAAATTGGACTGTGGGTGGTTTTGCTGCATGATACCAGGCAGGGAATGACAACGAATGGCAAAGCTTATAAAGATCGACCATGAGCATCTTGAACAGAAGATATACCAGATCAGAGGTCAGAAAGTTATGCTCGACTCTGATCTTGCCGAGCTCTACGGGGTAGAAACCAAAGTATTGAATCAGGCGGTCAAGCGCAATCTTGAGCGATTCCCGACAAGTTTCATGTTTCAACTGACCTATGCTGAAGAAGAAAACTTGAAGTCACAAATTGTGACTTCAAGTCTGGAAAGGCAGATCAACAAAGAAAAGCATGGGGGTAGACGCAAACCAGTCAGTGTGTTTACTGAACATGGAGTGCTTATGCTTGCCAATGTTCTGCGTAGCAGTCGAGCGATTACCGTAAGCATTCAAATTGTCGAGGCTTTTGTTAAAATGAGAGCTGTTACAGCCATTCACGGCGAACTGAGCAGCAGGCTGACAGAACTTGAAAAAACCGTTAAGACTCAGGGTGGCAGTATCGACTTTATTCTTGACCTGCTCGACAGAGAGATGAAAAAGAAGCGGATTGGCTTCAAGCCGGCTAAGAAAGACGATGAAGCCTGAACGTTGCGAAGAGCAGAGTAACAGCAGCGAAAGTATAAAGGTCTAGATGAACATTGCGGGTTCTTTGCGATCCTGGCAGGTTTTGAAGAGCATTTCGCTGAAACCTTTTACGTGCTCTGACATCATGATGCGGGCGTTCTGCCGGCAGACCTTGATGCAGGCGCAGCAGATGGTGCAGAGTTCAGGTTTTGTGTGGTAGCCGCCGCGGTAATAGATAGCGCCGGTCGGGCATGAAGGCTGGCATTCGCCGCAGCGGTTGCACTTTTTGAAATCGGTTTCGACATGCGAAGGCGGAATCACATGCCGTTCAGGCAGCGGGAAAGTGCCGGGCAGAGTGAGTGCCGGCATCTTGTCGAGTGCTTTGAGAGACCTCATCTTGTCAGCGACCTGCTCACCAAAATCTTTGGCTTTGCCCTTGTCGAGAGCGTCGGGGCGACCTTTTGCGATAGGAAATCTGCCGGTCGAATATGAATGCTCACCAATGAAAGCCGCAGCGGCAACCGGGTGCAGACCGATACCGGTGGCGACTTCACGCAGCTCGATCAGGGCGTCATCAAGATTGCGGTTTCCGAAAACTGCTACCAGTACCGCCGGATTACCGGCAAATTTGAGCTTTTGCATTCGCTCGATTGCTGTAAGTGATATTCGGCCTGCATAGACGGGCGCGCCGATAATTACGAGATCGCCTGGCTCGACGTCGATGAGCGTTTCTTCGTAGCCCGGGTAAGTGAGGTTGTTTTCGATAATGTTGAGCGGGTCGATGCCGGTGCCTGTCGCGATGGCGTTAACGATTTTTTCGGTTGTGTGAGTCGGTGAGTAAAAAAAGCTGCTGACGCGGTTTATGTTCATAGGTTGAGTCTTCCTGTTGGGGTTATTCTGAGGCTGACATGCGCTGTTCGACTTCGGTCATCAATTCGTCAAGAAAGGCCGGGCGTTCTTTGATGGCGCGTGTCTTTTCGAACCAGGCGCCAGTCTCCTTGAGATCGCCCAGTCGGCGATAAAGTTCACCGGTCAGGTAGCAGAAGCGTGCTTTCATTTCTGCATTGGCTTCTTTCTCTATCGCAGTTTTGAAATTTTCGACAGCCAGCTTCTGAAAATGCTGTTCGCGTTCAATGCTTTCTTTGACAGCTTTTTCAACGTTTTGCGCGGTATCACTGGCGAGCAGGGGCGCAAGCATCTGCATGGCCTTGAGCGCATCAGGATTCTCGCCATAACGGCGCAGCATAAACACG
>CAZMWO010000535.1:0-2816 GCA_964569565.1 uncultured bacterium
GCCTGAAAAGTGCGGTGCTGCCATCACGCATCGAACTGGTCTCAAGTAATATAGAATTGTTGCGCCGATATTTTGGCGAATTTTTAACTGCAGATGTGATGGATCGCCCTCTGCGCTCAGGCCTCGCCGGCGCAGCCCTTTTTGTCAGCCATGATGCAGATAAGGGCTTTCTATGGTATCAGGCTGGGAAGAAATTTTCAGCTTTCTGCATTCTGCATTCTTCTTTGAAAGGGAAACATATTGGCCTTGAAACTCTTTCAAGGCATATCGAAAGCGCTCATGGCGTCAAAACCGGCTATTTTTCGGTGAAAGATGAAAAGCTTTTTGCTCCCTGGCTGCATCAGCAGAATGAGTTTCTCATCGAAAAAGAAAAATTCACCAATACCAGTTTTTATCTGCAAAAGGGAAAAGATTTCTACTGGCATTTTCGTCAGGCCAGCCCTGATCTTTTTATATTTTCTGCTATTCCGCGAGAAACCAGCCATATGAAAAGCAGATACCAGATTGCCTGGTTTCTGGGAGTGGCCAGATATCTGTTTATTATTCTGTTCGTAGCTTATTGCGCTTCATTGCGCTACCGATTCGAGCTTTCGATGAGGTTGAGGCTGGTTCTGATCGTCGGCTTTTCGACGGGCCTGCCGCTGTTGCTGCTTATCAGCTCATGTTATGAGTATTTTAATTTTCAGAAGACCAATCTTATTTTTCAACGTCACAATGAATCTATGGAAATGATGAGAGAGCTGGACCGGCGTTATCTCTCTTATCAAAATGAGCTTGCTGAAAGTTTAAACCAGTTTCTTGAAGATTATCAGAAGCGATATGGAAACGCCGAATGGCAATCTGCGGTACTTGATGATTTCAAGACTGAAATCGCCAGTTTCTCCGCCACTGAATATCTGCTGGTAAAACCTGAAGAAGGCACCTATTTTACAGGTGGCACCAGACTCGATGAGACTTCAAAAAGTAAGATAGATATGATCTGTTCCAGCATTTTATCGGCTCTGAACAAGTCCGCTGTCGCTGCGGAATCATACGGAAGCATTTCGCTGAGCGGTTTTACCAATGAGTATGATTTAACGACCAATCTGCTCGGTGATGTTGGTGAAATATCTGAGCGCAATCTGGGTGGCGGCAATAGAATGACCTATATGAACTTTCTCGGCGACAGAAACAACCATAAATGCTGGGCATTTCTCACCCTGACATGGGATCGGTTCGTTCTGCAGGAGCTTTTTCTGAATAAATATCTGGCGCGTTTTAATGAAGAATTTGCTCCAGGAACCCTTTTGAAAATTGAGAATTCCGGTTTTCAACAGGCTCTGGCAACGCAGAAAGTGGCTTTGTCGCTGAGAGAGATATATGAAATGGCCCGTCGAGATAAGTTTTCGTTTGCAGATGATGTGATTGTTGATGGCAAAAGTCATATTGTTTCAGCGATGAGCCCTTTTCATCTCGATGAATTCATTCTTGCGGCAGCGTTCCCGTCTCAGCCTCTTTTCATACAGATTTACCATCTGGCGCAACAGGTGGCTGTCGGGGCATTTCTGGTTGCTGCAATAGTTCTGCTTGTTGCTCTGCGTTTCGCAACAACTATGTTCAGCCCTCTTATTCAGATACGCGAAGGACTTGTGGAAATTCAGAACAGAAATTTTCGTAAGCGCCTGAACGTTGTCGATGAATCTGAACTCGGCGAACTGGCTCAGGCAGTTAATAAAGCCATTGAGAGCATGGCAGATCTATCGCTGGGAACATCGGTTCAGGCCGCTCTGCTTCCTCCTGCGGTCATGCGCGGGCCGGCTTATGAGATTCACTCCGAGGTAAGATACATGACTTCGATGGGTGGCGATTTCTGCGACTACTATGAGTTTGATGACAGATTGCATATCGCCTTTGGTGATGTGGCCGGGCATGGTATTCCCGCTGCCCTGATAATGGCTATGGTAAAAGCATTTCTGCCTGAAAACAGATTGCCGCCAGGCAAATTTCTGGAAAACTGTAACGAAGTTTTTCTCTTTCTTCTGAAAAGAAAATGGCGGCGCATGATGACTCTTGCCAGCCTGCAGATATGTCTGAAGACCGGAAAAGCTCAACTGGCCAATGCCGGGCATTGTTACCCGATTCTCATCGATGCTGAAAAAAAATCTGCTGAATACATTGTAGCCAGAGGAATGCCGCTTGGATCAAGACAATTGAAGGAATACGAAGAGGTTCAGCTTTTAATCAAGCCGGGCAGCATGCTTCTTTTTTATTCAGACGGTTTCATTGAAGATACAGATCAGACTGATACTCCTTTTGGCTTTGAAAATTTTCTGAAGCTGGTACAGAGTCTGGCGGCAAATACGCCGGCAGAATTGATTCAGGCTCTGTTCAAAGCAAATCAATCATGGACGAAAGAGCAGAAAGATGATTTAAGTCTGCTTTGTGTAAGGTATGGCGGCAATGATTGAGCTTATCAGGCGACTGCTGAAGAGCAGGAGTATCAGAATACTTCTGCTGACGAACGTACCGGTTGTTCTGGTATATGTCGGACTGGTGCTGATCAATCAGAGAATGCAGAACCGCGGAATTGACGATTCTGTCGTCAGGCTTAAAGCGAAGTGCGAGGATCTTGCAGATTCTGTCGCGAACACGGAGCATTTTATCTGTTCCAGACTGCGCGATATGTTCTGGGGAAACTGGCAGAATCCACAGCGTCTCCACTCCAGTTTCTCTGAATTTCTTGTTCAGAACAAGCTTGAAGCTGAAATGATCGCCTGGGACCAATCAGGAAAAGTAGTCTTTTGCAATTTTGATTATCAACAAAAGCAGGAACAGTG
>CAZMWO010000536.1:0-2810 GCA_964569565.1 uncultured bacterium
CAGGTTTGCCGGCCCACACTCTGCGCTATTACGAGCAGCAGTTTCCCGTTCTGCTTGGGGTTGAACGGTCGCCCGGCGGGCATCGAATCTATCGCAAGCATCATCTCGACACCATCAGCAGAATCATCAGATTGCTGAAAGATGAGAAAGTCAGCATAAAACGGGCTCGCGAACTTCTCGGCGAGCCTGACGCCGCCAGGAACGAAGAATACACTGCGGTCGAAACCGTTTCTGACAGCAACGCACACCTGGAAAGCATGCTGCATATTGTTCTGGAAAGGCTCGATCTGCTCTGCCGCAACAGCGACAGCCGCGATACGCTGCTGATGAACCTGCTTAAAAATCAGCCGGCGGACCAGAAACACGATCTGCTGGAGCAGATTGCGCGCTGCCGCCAGGAAACCAGGGAGACCATAAAGCTTTGTCAGACCGTTATTCAACGCGGCATCAAGGCCAACTGAGCATCAGGGGAAAAATGAATGCACATTGACGTAGCTTTTACTCCCGGAGAAGTGCAGGCACTTGCCAGCAAGGTCTGCATCGTTATCGATGTGGTCAGGGCGACATCGAGTCTGACCGTCATCATGTCGAAAAAGCCTCGCAAGGTCATTCTTACCACCACCATTCAGAAAGCTGCCAAATTTGCCGCACAGCAGACGGTACACCCACTGCTTTGCGGCGAACGCAAAGGCGTAGCGCCCGAAGGGTTCGACTTTGGTAACAGCCCCCGCCAGTATTTCGACGCTGACCTGCATGACCGCGTGCTTATATTTACCTCAAGCAACGGCACCCGCGCCGTAGCCGATCTGGTGATGGCGCCGCACGTCTATCTCGGCTGTTTTCTCAATGCAGAAGCGGTTACGAAAAAGGCACATTCGACTGCCAGTAACAGCAACATGGACATACTGATTGTTTGCGCGGGGCGCGAAGAAAAATTCGCGCTCGATGACGCTTACTGTGCCGGTTTTCTGGTGACGAAGCTGATGGCACAGATATCGGCCCAGAGCAGTTTTGAGCTGGGCGATGGCGCTCAGGCCGCTGTCGGCATCTACGGTTATTATCGCGACGATCGCCGCCTGCTCGACATGTCAGGCGCAGGCAAAGCGGTAACCGAAATCGGCCTGGCCGATGACCTTACATTTCTGCTGCAACGTGATCTGTTCGACTGTGTACCCGAACTGATCCGCAAGGATTTTCCCGAGCCGGAACATGGCTTTTCGGTTCTGGCCTGATATTTCTTAACAGCGCGCCAGCAATGTGATAGAATCTGACGAATAACCCACATTATCTGGAGCTGCGCAGTGAACTTGCCGCCGAACCCTTTTCAGCTGAAAAAGCATGCCGACGACATACTCGAAATAATTGTAGACCAGCCGATTAATCCTCAACACAAGGCTTTCGCGGTGCTTCAGGCGATGGCGCAGAAGTTTCAGTATGTTATTTTTACGCTGAATGATGGCGCATCACTGCACCCGACTCTGGAGCCGCATTTTCCTGAGATCAAGCTTCTGGGAAGCCTGCTGATAGTTTCGACAGATCCTGCGCAGATACCTTTTCCGCTGCGCGGAATAAAAGTTTTTGCCGACGTTCATGCGGCCCGAACCCGCATACGCAATGACCACCAGATCGAAAGTGTCGTCAGACGCATCATCAGACTGCCGGCGTTCTCCGGTTCGGTCAGCGAAATTCTGCGAATGCTGCTGAACCCTGAGGTAACCTTCGAACAGATAGAAGAAGTCACCAACAAGGATGTGTCGCTGGTCGGGCGCATGCTCAAAATCGCCAACAATTCCAGTCTGGGCAACCGCATGAAAGTCGACGACCTTAAAACTGTCGTTAAGTTTCTCGGTATCGAAGGCATTCGCCAGATTCTGATTCAGGAAACTTTCAACACTCTTGCCCGCGAATTTGCCCGGGTCAACGACAAACTTTCGCACATGCGCCGTTGTTCTGCCCTGTCTGCCCATGTCGGCAAGCTGATCGGGGCCGACCTCGCACTGATCGGAAAAATAAAGGCAGCAGGACTCATGCATGACATCGGGGCGCTGGCTCTGTCTTTTCACGGTGCCGCAGAATATATCGGCATCCAGCGCAGAATCAGGTCAGAGCGTCTGGCCGTCTGCGAGGCCGAAAAAGATGCCTTTGGCTTCGACCATCAGGAAATCGGCGAACGCCTCGCGAAAGAAATGTCATTACCGGCTTACATTACCAATACCGTCGGCAATCATCACAACGTTGATTTCGAAGATCACGATCTTGTTTCCGTGTCGGTTATGGTCGCAAACGGTTTTCTGAACGAGCAGATCGAACAGATCAGCGCTACCGACTACGAAAAATTCATGCCGGTATTGTCAGAAGAGCGTGAAAAGAACATGCGGCTGCGCCCCCCTAAAAAGCCGGCCAGGCCGGTCGAAACAATTGATGCTGAAGACAGCGAAGGCGAAGAACCGGCGCAGGATCTGTTCAGTTCAGCGAGAGTCTGTGCCATGCTCAAAGAAGAGCTCGACAACATCATCATGGCTTCGCAGACCGGAGATATATAAAACGGGCTGACAGCAACTGTTGCTGTTGCCGGAGAAAAAATTATGGCAGAGCAATATCCCTTTCAAATCGTAAACCATGGCGATAATGTCTTCGAAATGATCGTCGATGACGTGATAAAACCTGATCATAAGGTAGCAGAAGCCCTCGAAATCCTTCTCACCAAATGTGATTACGTCATTCTTTCGCTCAAGAAAAACGCGATTCTGCACGAGAGCTTTACCGGCAGAATGACAGAGCTTTCGGCTTCTGGCCGGTTGCTGGTAGTG
>CAZMWO010000537.1:0-2809 GCA_964569565.1 uncultured bacterium
GAGTGATTTTTTCATACTTCACATCCCCTTTTTCCAACCTGGAAACCACTGCATAAGCTCTTCAACGCTGGCTTTATGAATCCGCCGCCCGCCAAAGATTCTTTTAATGACATTGCGTTTGATCCTCTTCTCTGCCCGTTTCTTGATCGTTGACGCGATCAATTCAGGCTTATCCCATGTACCGCTGACAGTCAGATCCACAAATGGAACTCCGGTCGAGCTGTCCTGGGCGGTTGATGTCCATTTTTTCAGCTTATTGCCGATTGTCGTCTGACGAAGGCTCTGCGGATTGATCATCAACTTCGCATCGAGCTGCAGCGCAGTCGGATTGAATTCGCTGTTACCGATCTCGAGCCTTAGATGCGGGCCGGCGAACAGACCATCGGCAATCAACAGCCGCCCCTTATAAAGATCTTCTTCGTCAGTCGTCACGTAAAAATTAAGCTGACCGACCGAAAAATCAGGCTGTTCAAGAAAATCGATGCGGTTTTTGCCCATCGCCGAAACATCGATCATCGGCAGTTCAGGCAGGTGAACGTCTTTAAAACTAAGGTTGAAAACGGCATCACGCTCGCCCGGCCCAAGCCATGCCGCTTTGAAGGTGCCGTCGAGAATGCCGCGAAAACCAGATTTATCACTTATCGCCAGCCTGGCAAAATCAACATTCTGAATACCGCCGTTCAGGCTCATGGTAAACGGCCGGCCAGGCATAAAACTGCCTTCTGCCGCTTCAAAAACGACCTGCCCGCCAAGCAGTCCGAATGTCGATCTGGCGACCTGCGCTTTACCGGTCGTCGGGTTGTAATCGAACCTGACCAGACTGCTGCCAAGCGGAACCGCAAAAACCTGACCGCCGGCATCATATTTGACCGTCATTTCACTGCTGCTTACCTCAGCCTGCAGTTCAGGCTTCGCGATGGTTCCGGTCAGCTGCAGCTTACCTGCCAGCCAGCCCTCCTGCGGAAATGAGACCGCTTTTACGACCATACCTCCCAGCATTGCCAGCAGATCAGCCGGGAAAACGCGATCGAAACTGCCCAGCAGCGAAAGCCGCCCGGTGCGTGTCGGATCTTCCAGCCAGCCCTCGGAAACCTTGAAGGTCGAACGGCCGAACTGCCCCACCAGATTGCGCACTCCGATACGCGCAAAACCAGAATCTGTGCGCCCTGAAAAATCAAGATCGGCCGCCAGTTTTTCGACATTATTCTTTAATGCGCTGAACCCCAGCGCGCCGTCCTTCAGAGAAGCGCTGCCTGTTGCGAGAATACGCTCCGGTGTGCCTGACAGGGCAAATCTGCCGGACAGTTCACCGCTTTTGACCTGCATGGTTCCAACCAGTGACTTTGGCAGCAGTCCGGAAGCAAGAAAGTCATAGACTCTCGCAACGCTGAGCCCGCTGAGTTCGGCATCAAGGCGTTCGATCTCAGGCTTGAAACCGCGATCGAGGTTCTTCAGATGTGCCTTGCCACTTATTTTGACCATTGCATCGAGAATTTTACCGGCAAAATCTTTGATTCCTACTCCGAAAAACCGGTCGTCACGTTTGTCAAACTTAACACTGCCGGCAAAATCGCGAGCCAGCAGCACAGCCCGGCCGCTATTTTCAAACAGCGGAAAATCAAGATTAATCTTTGACACGCTTATTTCACCGCGACTCGATGGCGCAGCAAAACGGCCTTCGAGATCAGCCCATGCCGAAAAGCTTCCCGACAGCTGAAATGGGACGGCAAATCGACCAATTCTGGCGATTTCTGCGGCAAGAGTCTCGATCTTCTGGCTGCGCAAAGAAATTTTGAATTTTTCGAGCTTCTGCTGACCTGGCAGAATGCTGCCTTCAGCCTTGAGCGCCGCGCCAAAAATCTGAGAGTCACCCTTGAGTTCAAGCTTTGGCCCGCCGCCGGCAAACAGCTTTCTGATAACCACTTCAGCATTGGTCTTGCCAAGATCGAAGGTGACGCCTTTGACTTTGATCGCCGCATCGCCAGCCTTGACTACCGCGAGATAAGCATCGTCGTCGTTTTTAACCTGAATATAAAAGGGCAGTTGTGCCGAAAACTGCGGCATGCTCAGATTGAGTGCCGGAAAACGCAACCAGCCGTCAAGCAAAGGCTGTTCGAGCGAGCCCGAGCCAAGAAAGGCAAAATTAAAATTACCGGTCAGGATAAAAGGATACTTTTGCATGAAGGCGGCGCCCTCGGGCTGTGTTTTTACCGCCTCGACGAAACGGGTAAAGTTGGCGCCACCACCCTTGAAACTGAGTTTTTCAAGATTTTTCTGCTGCAGAGAAGCTTTTGCATCTAGTTCCATCGGTATGCCGAAGAAGCCGAGTTTTGCATTAAGACTCACCTGGTCAGGCTTTTCACGCGCCGAGATATTGAACCGGTCAGTTACCAGCGCCCCTGCTATGTTTTCGGCCCACAGCATCTTGCCGTGCCTTATAAAAAGAAGCTTTTTTATATCGAGTTCAACCCTGTTTTCATCGGCAGAAGCCGCCACTCTGGCGCCGGCAAGACGTTCGCCGATGAGCTCGATACGGTCAAAATCTGGCCGGTGTGTCAGCCCGAAAGCAGACTGCAGGCGTTCGGCAGATATTTCAAAGACACCGTTGCCGGTAGTCGAAACAGTAATCTCAGCCTGATAATCGCTGACGAATGGCGCGGTAGCAGTAAGGTCGGCGTGACCGGCAGTCTTGATCTCAAGATTATCCAGTCTTGCGAGCAGATTATCACAGTTCAGGGTGCCGGAAGCCAGTTCGGCCGTTCCGCGCAGCTCGACATAATTTCCCGGATCAGCTCGGTTGATGATTCTG
>CAZMWO010000538.1:0-2800 GCA_964569565.1 uncultured bacterium
TGCGCGTCAGCATGGCCCCTCCCCATCGCCTCCATCCCAGGCTTCGGCGATCAGCTTGCATTTGCCGAGAATCGGGTCGAATGCCAGCGTTTCGAGCAGTGGTGGGCTGCTCATCGGCGCCCCGTTCTGGTCACGGCCGAGAATGGCGGCGAGATCGAAGCGAAAGCCGTCAACGTGATAATCGGTAACCCAGTAGCGCAGGCAGTCGAGAATCATGTTGCGCACGATCGGGTTGTTGCAGTTGAGCGTGTTGCCGCAGCCGCTGAAGTTGTAGTAATAACCCTCGGGCGTCAGCATGTAGTAAGTCTTGTTGTCGATGCCGCGATACGAAATGTAGTGGCCGCGCTCGTTGCCCTCGGCCGTATGATTGAAGACGACGTCGAGAATGACCTCGATGCCGTTCTTGTGCAGCGTTTTGATGGTATTCTTGAGCTCATCAGCCTGCATGCCGAATTTGCCGGTAGCGGCAAAACCCGCTTTGGGCGCGAAGAAGCCAACGTTGCTGTAGCCCCAGTAGTTGAGCAGGCGCTCGCCGGTGACCGGCGAGATTTTTGAGTTTTCGAACTCATCGAAAGTGTGGACAGGCATTAGTTCGAGGCAGTTTATGCCGAGATCCTTGAGGTAGGGAATCTTGTCGCGGATGGCGGCGAACGTGCCGGGGTGCTTTACCTTCGCCGAAGCGTGGGCGGTAAAGCCGCGCACGTGCATTTCATAAATGACCAGGTCTTCGAACGGAATCTCGAGCTGGCAATCGTCTTCCCAGTCGAAGTCGTCGGCCAGTATCTGGCCACGGTGCGGAAAAATATTGTTCCAGTCGGGTTCTTTGCCCCAGACATCGCGGCCGCTGACCAGTTTGGCGTAAGGATCGAGCAGAATTTTCTCTTTGTCGAAGCGGTGCCCGTTTTCGGGGTCATACGGCCCATCCATACGGTAGCCATACTCGATGTTCTCATAATCAACATCGAACAGGATCATGCTGAAAACGTTGCCGGTGCGAAATTCCCTCGGAAAGGGAATCTCGGCAAAGGGCTGCGCGGCATGTTTTTTGAACAGCACAAGTGAGCAGGCAGTCGCATAGCGTGAAAACACCGAAAAGTTGACGCCGCCGGGCACCAGAGTAGCGCCGAACGGCAGCGGCTTGCCCGCCCTGAGTTTGAATTCGCCGTGTGAATGGGTTGGGTGCAGGTCGATGCGGTTTGTCATATTACTCCTGATTGGCTGCCAGGTTGCTCAGCGCTGATTTGAGATCGGGGTAAACCGTGAAGAATCCGCTGAAGCCGGTCATTTCCATGATGTCGGCGATTTCGTCGGAAAGGCCGCAGAAGGCCCAGCGGCCGCCCTGCATCTTGAGCTGCTTGCCGATCATCAGCAGCACGCGCAGACCGGCGCTCGAAATGTAGCGCAGCTGGCTGAGATCGAGAGCCAGGCAGCAACCGGCTGCCACATGCTTCGTCATTTCATTTTCGGTGGTCGGGGCAGTATTGCTGTCGAGGTCGCCGATAAGGCTGATGACGTTGACTTTGCCCTGCATCTGTGACTTGACTTCCATTGCTGACCTCTTTCTGCTTATTTGACCGGAACCAGGCGAACCTTGATCTTTGGCCGGAACGTTGTGTTGGGCAGCAGAACCGTGAGCTTTTCAGAGTCGAAGTTTTTCCACGGCTGGTTGTCGATCCAGACATCGGTGATCTTTACACTGCCGGGCGGCAGCATATCGGGGCATACGCGCAGAGTATCATCGGGAAAACCGCCGAGTTTCGGCTTGAAATAAAGGTCAAGCGGCTGTTTAGTATGCAGCAGGTTGATGTACACCGTTGACAGGTAGGCCAGCTCTACTGAGTGGTAAGCGCTCATCGAATGGCTGCCCTTCATGCGCTCAGTGCCCATAAGGTAAGGCATGCCGTTGGCGAATACGTTAAAGTAGACGGCTCCATCGTCATGGTCGAGGAAGAAGGCATTGTAGAATGCCGCAGCTTCGCGGCCAAGGCGCAGGTATTCCTGGTCGCCGAGATTACCGTAGAGAATCTGGTAGGCGAGAATCGACTGTTCCTGCTGCCACCAGGCCTTGCGGTCATGCCAGGAAAAGCGATAAAATTCTTCGCCGGGCTTGAGTGCGCGTTCCATCGAGTCATACCAGCCACCGCGCTGCTGGTCCATGCCGTATTTCGGCATGATTTCCGCGATTTTTCTGGCAAGTTTGACATAGGTATCTTTGGGAGCGAGGGCATTGATGCGCATCAGATTCCAGGCGATCTTGAGGTTGTGACCGATGATCGAGCGGTTCTGCTGCCAGCCCCAGGTCTTGTCGTGGCTCCAGTCTTCCATGAAGCGTTCCTGCACGAACGGGCTGTTGTCGTAGTCCGGGAAAAATTCGCAGATGCAGTCGGCGCAGTAGGTCAACATATCAAGATACTTCTGCTCACCGGTGGCAAGATAGAGGTTGATCAGATAGGCCGGAGCGTGATCCCCGACCGAATTCCAGTTCTTGCGCGCCTTGTTCTTATCGAGGTTGTCACTGCGCGGGTCGAGCGTGACCGGGTCAAGATGCGAAAAGTAACCCTTTTTCTCTTTGTCGAGAAAAAATCTCTCGAAGAGGTCAATGGTCATCTTGATATCTTTCATGATGCTCGGGTCGCCGTTGATGCGGTAGGTCTGGGTCGGGCCGGCCAGTGCGTAGATCTGTTCGTACATCGGTATCGCGAAGTAATCGTCGCCGAATTCAGAGGCGAAAACCTTGTGGTCAGGCGCGCCGGGGTTGCGGTCGATGCCGTGGTACCAGTAGATGATGTTTTCGTCGAGA
>CAZMWO010000539.1:0-2798 GCA_964569565.1 uncultured bacterium
CTCGCCCTCAAAACTGACGTTGCTGGCCATATTGGGTTCCCAGAAGTAGTCACTGGCAGTGTTACCGAGAGTTTCCTGAAACGCGTTCTTAGTCTTCATCGCAATGTCATCGATCAAAGCCTTGAGATCTCTGACGATGCTCCAGTTTCGACATCTGAACTCGCCATGACGCAGATACTCGTCTTTGCGACTGGCCACGAAAAGCGTGTAGTTTTCGGCCGGTGGCGTCAGATCAGTTACTTTGAGCTCGCGAATGACTTCGAGCTTTTTTTCGGCGTTGCGATATTTGCCGACCGCTTCGAAGCGCAGCAGGCCTTCCCAGCCGCCCAGCGCCTTATCTGCATAGGTATCACGGTTCTCTTTTCGATAAACTTTGAGCGAAGGTGGAACATCTTCATATTCGTCGATATAAGTCTTGAAAGGGGTCAGGCGAAGGTTGTTCACTTCTACCAGAACTTCAGCAGTACCACCGTCAATTACCTCGCCATCCTGTATTCTGACGCGCAGATTAAAGTTCTCGGCGCGGTCGATGTCGAGCAGCGAAAGAATCTGGTCGTTGACCTCGCCATCATCAGAAAGCAGTTTTTCACTGAAAATCTCACGCATTTTGAGCATAGCTTTCTCAACTGCTGCCTCGGCCAGACAGAAAGCCTGCAGATTTTCGCCAAGCTTGGCTGTCTGCGTTCGCTCCTGTGTCATGTAGTTGATCAACAGCATGCCAAATATATAGAGAACACCAACTACTGTCATCAGCAAGAACATTGCGCTGCCGCGTCGCATACTTTTAAGAATTCGCCTGCCCAGATTCATAACCTGCACCTCACTCAGCTTCGCTTATGTTAAGAGACCTCTCACCATTCGCGTGCCAGTTCAGATATGCCTTGATAAAAGGCTCGAGGTCACCATCCATGACCCGGCGCACATCTGAAGTCTGTTCGCCGGTTCGCAGATCTTTGACCAGAGTGTAAGGACAGAATACATAAGATCGGATCTGACTTCCCCAGGCGATGTTCTTCATATCGCCCTGCAAACTCTTGATTTCTTTCTGCTTTTCGCGTTGCTGAAGTTCATAAAGCTTGGCCCTGAGCATGCCCAGAGCGACTTCCCGGTTCTGGTGCTGACTGCGTTCGATCTGGCAGGCAACCACAATACCGGTCGGCATATGGGTTATGCGAACGGCGCTGCTCGTCTTGTTAACATGCTGACCACCGGCACCCGAACTTCTGAAGAAATCGAGCTTGAGGTCGTCTTCTCTGATCTCGACATCGACATCGTCAGGCAGAACCGGCAGAACATCGACAGCAGTGAAGCTGGTATGCCGCCGCGCGTTCGAATCGAACGGCGAAATGCGGACAAGACGATGAACACCCTTTTCGCCTTTCAGATAGCCGTAGGCATAAGGCCCCTTAACCTTGACAGTAGCAGATTTAATGCCATGCTCTTCATCCTGCAGATCGAGTACTTCGTATTTGAAGCCGGCACTCTCGATATAGCGCAGGTACATTCGATAAAGCATCGAGGCCCAGTCGCTCGACTCGGTGCCGCCGGCACCGGGCTTAATCGACAGGTAAGTGTCTGAATTGTCGTAAGGCTCAGACAGAAAAGTGGTCAACTCAAGCCCGTCAATACGGTGATTTATCGGGTCGAGCTGGGAATAGAGCTGCTGAAACATGGCATCATCTTCTTCAGCTTCTGCCAGTTCCATGAGTTCGACCGTATCGGCGAACTCCTTATGTACGGATTCATAGATATCGCAGGACTTTTTGAGATCTGCGATCTTCTGACTGATCGCCTGGGCGCGGTTACGATCGTTCCAGAAATTGGGGTTCAGTGTTGTCGATTCAAGCTCTTCGATTTCCTGCCTTTTGTTGGGCAGGTCAAAGATGGCTCCCGATGCCGGAGAGCCGGGTTTTCATTTCGCGTATCTTTTCGACTACTTCGAAATCCACGGTTCGTACCTCCTGAAATTACGGCTTAACGACTGACACGAATAAGCCGGCTTATGCTGTTCTTCTGCCCGCCGAAACTGCCTTCAGTTTCGACCTGCATGGTAATGCGCGAACTGTCGTAATCTACCGATTCAATATTGAAGACCTTGACGCGGTAATCGTACCTTTCGCCCGAATAAGAATTATCCGGTGGTACTATTATATCCTGTAAAAAGACAGAATAGAGAACTTTTTTTTCATCTTCATTGGCCTGCTCAAGAGCCCGCATCGACTCGAAGCCATGTCTCTGCAACATTTTAAGCTTCAGCAGAAAGTGCTGGAGTCCGGAACGCGCCATGAAATATGCCTTGCGCGCCTTATGTACCTGCTGAAAGCGGCTTCTCGCATTGGTCATCGACCAGGCCAGCGAACCGATCCAGATTGCCAGAAACAGCACCAGTCCGAGAATTATCGGCAGTGCCATGCCCTGTCTGTTGTTGAATGTAAGTCTGTTCAAAGGTTTGCCCGATAAGCGACCAGGTTGAGAGTGTGCTGCCGCTTTTCGCCCCACTCTGCAAATATTTCGATTCTCTTCATGCCATCTTCAGCGACAATTGACTGCAGTTCGCTGGAAGCTGCATCTTTGAGCGCGGCAAAGTTAACCGGCAGCAATTCACTGCGCATACGAAAATTGACAAGGTTTCGGGCGACTTCGGCCGGGCGCAGATCAAGTTCGCGACCACCCGGCGACTCTACCAGCACATTGGTGACATCGCCGACCGGAACATCTTGAAACCGCATTTCCAGAACAATTTCGAGCTTTTCTTCAAGCAGGTTGAGAATCTGGTAATAGTCACCCAGTTGTGAACT
>CAZMWO010000540.1:0-2795 GCA_964569565.1 uncultured bacterium
AGAAATGCCTTTTTTGGTTTTGGTGAATTCTTCTACAGAAATTGTGAATTTATAGGGCGCAACTTCGGCGATACCAAGAACCTGCCCTTTTTTGATGTTGGCCGGATTGATGGCGGCCTTGGGGGTCTTGAGCGAACGAACTTTCTTATTGTTTTCCATTACCGAGATTTCAAAGCTGATGCCTTTCATGTAGGCTTCTTCGTCGCTGATGACTTTCCAGTCTTCGTCGTATTTAACGGTAAACCAGTAGTTGTTGCCATTGAGCGCCAGGGGCGACTGTCTGAGCAGATCTTCGTCGAGGGGGTGAGGAGAATAGTTGAGCATTCTCACCAGAGTAAACAGATTTTTGAGTTCGGTCTTGTCGGCCGGGGCCTTGGCTGAAGCGACTTTAGTTGCACCTGCAGCTTTTTTGTCGCCGGCAACTTTGGCTTTTACAGAGGCTTTGGCAGGGGCGGCACTTTTGGCCTTTGCAACGGGAGCCGCAGACAGATTGGCGGTCTGAGCAGGAGGAGCAAATGCTTTGGTCGAAGTGACCATTCTGGCCGATGCTGCCATGTTTGCGGCTGAGTTAGCCGGCAATTCAGAAGGAGGAGCGACAAGAACAACTTTGCTGTCTACTACACCGGCCGAGTGAACCGGAGCAGCATGGTCGACAACCCGCTTAGCTGAGGTTACAGGCTTTGTGTGCCTGACCACGGTTAAAGCGGCATTGTTTTCGGTTCCGGCAAATGTCGAAGAAACAAACATCGTTCCGCCGACCACCAGAGCTCCTGCGATAAAGGTTCCCAGCCTGAAATTTTTCATAGATTTCTCCTCGTATTCATTAAACAACTCAGTTGTTTCTTGCTCCACCATTGATCCAGTTAACAATCAGACCCTGATCGGAAGTAGACAGCGAAGGCCGGTCTTTCGGCATTCTTGGCGTCTCAGTACCTTTTATGCGCTTGACCAGCTTGCTGCTCTGAGCGTCGTAAGGAAACACCACCGCGCCATAGCGTGAACCACGCATAAGATTGGCATAACTGTTCAGCCTGAGACCGCCGGCGGCGGCGCCATCGTTGTGGCAGCCAACTATCGCGCAGTTGACATTCAGAATCGGCAGAATGTTACGCGAAAAGCTTCCCCCCATCGAAACCAGCACGAGGTGAGTAGTGGCCGACAGACCGCTGTCAACAGTTACCGTCAGAGAATTTGAATTGAAGTCGGTGGCATGTGCGGTTACCGTGTAAACGCCAGGCTGAACACCGTTGTCGGCGATGTCATGACTGTAGCACCAGCAATGCCTATGCCAGTCTGCGAATCGACGACCGTTCCGACCAGTGTTCCACGCAAAGTACTTTTGGTGCCGCAGCCTACCGCTGTAAGCAGCGACAGACTCAAAACCAGCGCCAGCAGAAACTGAAATTTTTTAACCATACCCTGCTCCTTCCTGAGCTTTCATTCCTGCGAACTTCATCGGCATAAAACCTCACAAATTTGACAGGCAAGTTGCAAATCGGCAAATTTTTTGCGACCGCTAATGCATCACGTGCTATAATCTTGCCATGGAAAACCATATCGACTCAGCCGCACAACCCAAAAATCACAAACAGCCGGCCAACATTCTCGAGCTGCTTCTGGCCCTGGCTATTCTGTCGGTATCCATGTATCCACTCGTCTATATTTTTCGCATTTCACATGTGCCACGTCAGCAGACTCAGACAGAGTATCTGGCGACCCTGCTGGCGCACCACGTCATCGAAACAATAGTAGCGCGCAAGAGCGTCAATCCTTCCTTCCTGCCGTTCATGAGCGAGGCCGAACCGGTTGTACAATCACCGGACTCGGTTGCCCCGGTCAGTCACTACTTCAGGGGTATTGGCGAAGACGGCGAAAATATTAGCGAAAACGACCCGAGCCAGTTGTTCTGGCATCTCAAACAGTTCAACTGCCAGATCGACACCTATTATCTGGAAGGCGCACTGTACAAGGTTATCGTATATATCTCTTATCTGAATGAGGGACGTAAAATGCGGGTATTCTTCGAGCGCCTGCTGCCGCAGACCGACAGCGGAACCGATATTGGAGATGAATTCTGATGAAGCGACGACGCGGCGAACTGTCACTCGACGGCATTATTACCCTCGCCTTCATCACGGTAATGATTGCTACCGGTCTTGCCGTCATGCAGTTTCACCTGTCGCGGCAGGTTGAACAGCGCGTCGACCATGATATCACTCTCGGCTACAACCTGATTCTGCAGAATCTGCGTCAGGACACGCGGGTCGGCAGAAGATTTGAAATCATTGAAAATGGTGTAGCAATAATCGGCGCCAATGGCAAACCAACAGCCATTTACCGCCTGATCGACAAAGCTCTCTATCGATTCGACGAAGGTGAAAAAGGGCAGCTGATCATCAGCAATCTCGAAAAAGCCTCTTTCAGGCTGCACCCTGAGCTTAAAAACCTGCTGCTCGTGAATCTGCTGCCTGTCGATAAGATGCAGCTGCCATTCTTCACTTCTTTTGCGCTGCGTGGGGGCCAGTCATGATTGAATCACGCCGCGGAGTCATAGCTCACCTCGTCATGGCCGCCCTGCTTTCTTTTTTCGTTGTTCTGGTCGCGGTTTTTCTCAGCAGCCTGCGCAGCTCAAACGTGGTTCCGGCTATTTCACTGATCAATGCCGATTATCAGGCCGAATCTGCCATTATCATGCAGCTGCAGAAAGCTCATTTTAATCCGGCGCTGCCCGAACAGAATCTTGCAAAAGAAATCATGCCGGGAGTGATGCTCAAATTGCGGGGAGTTGCCACCTC
>CAZMWO010000541.1:0-2792 GCA_964569565.1 uncultured bacterium
CTGCGCCAGGCTACGAGACCCTTGAGCGGGGTTATGACGTTGATCGTGCCGACATGAACAACTTTCTGGTCTCACTTGTACCTGAAAATCCTTATCCAGAATCAACGCCTTTGTTTGGAATCAGCGGCCAGATCGTTTCACGGCGCGGATTGTCGATATTGCCAAATACTTATCGGGTGGTGTGCCGCAATCTGACAACATACAAAAAATCTGACGGTCACCAGGTTTCGCAGGATATTAACTACAATGACAGCGGCGCCTGGTTTTCAGGAGTATTCGCGAATTTTGCCAACAACCGCGCGGCGGCGGTCGGCGACCGGGTCTTTATCGGAGTGTTCAACAGCAGCCTGACCCGCTGCTTCGGTCATGAGGTCAGGACTCTTGAAGAAGAAGACATCAGCAACGCCGGTATTCTGATCACAATATTCATCAGGTGATGTTAAAAAGCTCATTCAAAATAGCAATCCAGCTGAGGCTCGAAGCTTCAACAAGCGAATTGATCAATGAGTCCTTATATGCTACGTTCGAGAAACTGAGGAAATAAAATGAAGTTGGTCGATGCGTTTAAGCAAGAGCTGATCTTTCTTGATTTCGAAGCACCAGGCAAAGTTCAAAGTATTGTTGCCATGGCGAGCTTGATCGCCGGTAAAGGCTGCTTTGAGAGAAAAGATCAGGCTGTGGAAGTTGCGCAAGCTTTGCTTGATAGAGAGAGACTCGGTTCTACTGGTTTCGGAAAACGTATCGCCATTCCTCATACCCGGTGCCATGCCGTAAAAGATCTGGTTGTCGCTGTATTCATTTCGCGCCATGGCATTGATTTTGAATCAGAGGATTGCATGCCTGCTAATGTTTTTTTTACTATACTTGTTCCTTATGGCTCTTCCCATATAAAGTTTCTGGCAAACCTTTCCCGAATGTTGCGAGAGAAAAAAATGATCGATCGCTTTGTTAAAGCGACCTCTGCAGACGAAGTTCTCGAGCTGATAGCTTCATTTGTCTGATGAATATCAGACTGAGGTTACGCCGGGGCCCTCGATGCGGCTGCGGCCGGCGGCGAGAGGTTTTACGTTGATCTGGGTGGCGATGCGCTCTTTCAGTGAGGGAACGTGCGAGATGATGCCGATCAGTTTGCCGGTCTGCTGCAGGCCGGCCAGGGTTTCGAGGGCGGTTTCGAGAGCGTTTTCGTCGAGGGTGCCGAATCCTTCGTCGAGGAAGAGCGAGTCGATGCGCACCTTTTTGCTGGCCATCTTAGAGAGGCCGAGGGCGAGCGCCAGGCTGACAATGAAGCTTTCGCCGCCCGAGAGATTCTGCGTCGAGCGAATTTTGCCGGCCTGCCAGGTGTCGATGACCTGCAGTTCAAGCGGATTGTCACGGTCGTGCAGCAGAATGTAGCGGTCGGTCATTTCCTTAAGCTGATCATTGGCGAGCGCAACCAGCATCTCAAAAGTTATGCCCTGGGCAAACAGGCGGTAATTGTTGCCGTTTTTAGAGCCGATCAGCTTGTTGAGAATCTGCCATTTCTGGCATTCTTTGCGCTGCGCATCGATGGCGGATTTCTTGCTCCTGATCAGCTCTTTTGCCCTGGTGTTGTCGAGCAGTTTCTGACGCAGAGCGCCGATCGCTTCACCAAGGTCTTTCAGTGCGGCTTCAAGCTCTACCTGAGTCTGCTTGAGAGTGTCGAGTCCCGCTTCAGTTATATTTTTCGCCAGTTCATCAGCCAGCGCCTTTTCGCGGTCTGCTTTGCGGGCAGCGATTTCAGCTTTCTTGCGGTCAAGCTCATCTGCCTGATTTTTGAGCTTCTGCCGCTGTTCAACCGGTATGCGACATGCTGCAAAATCATTTTCGTTACTGAAGTTCTTGCGGGAAAGATTGAGCAGGAAGCCTTTTTCGAGGTTTTCCAACTCTTTTGATCTTCTGTTTATGCTTTCTGTGAGAGTTTTGATCTGTGACCTGAGATCGTTGAGTCTGCTGCCGGCCTGCTCGTGCTGCTCGCGCACCTGTTTTTCAGTTTTTTCGGCGAGAGCCAGCAGGTTTTCGAGCCGCGCCTCTTCGGCGTCGGGGCTCTTGTCGCCGTAGAGCTGCCTGCGCTCAGCCAGCAGCTGCTGATGGTTTTTCTGCCGCTCTGCCAGTTCAGCTTTTTTGGCGGCAACTGATTCTTCGAGAGTTTTGCTGATACCGTTGAAATTCTGTATCTCGGCATTATGCCTGTGCAGCCGCGTTTCGATTTCGCTGCGGCTGTTCTGCTGCTGATGCCACCTGGTGAGACGCCCGCGCAGAGCGCTCAAAATTTCTTCCGCATCACCCTCAGGAAGCTCGGTGATACCGTATTCGCCGAGATTCTTGAGAATACCGGCTTTCGCCTCTTCGGCCTTTTTCAGAATTTTTTCGAGATCTTTTGCCAGCAGGCCGAGCGTTTTTTCGTGAGCAGCCTTTTCGTGAGCGGAAATGCTGAGCCTGTTTTCAGCTTCGCTGCGTTTCTGCAGGCGTGCAGATTCGCTGTCGTGCAGCTCCTTAAGCTGAGCTTCAAGGGCTTCGGCGGTTTTTATGAGTTTGGCAAGTCTCTTGATTTCCTTGTCAGATTCCTTGACTGCGGGAATATTGCCGGCGGCATAGGGGTGCTCGGTCGCGCCGCAGAGCGGGCAGGGGTGCCCGTCCTGCAGATGTTGCCGCTCTTCTTCGAGGCTGGCGATTTTTTCGAGCAGGTATTTTTTTTCAAGCAGGGCTTCGATAATCTCGTCCCTGCTGGCGCTGGGCTTGGCCACGGGCATCATCGCCTCGGTGTTCAACATACT
>CAZMWO010000542.1:0-2791 GCA_964569565.1 uncultured bacterium
CCCCGCGGGCGCGTGGATTGAAATACGCTTCAGAAATCAAGTGGAGTATTATGCAGATGAGCTGCAAACTGTCATGTCCGAACTTTACGGCAGTATCTGCGGCGGGGATTATTTGCCACCGGAGGCGCAACAACGACAGATTTTACTGGAACTGCGTAATCATCAGTTGGGCGATGCTGGCTATGATTCTTCGCTCTGATCAGCCTCAGTTACAGGCAGACTGGCAGACTGCTCAGAGCAGGTGAAAACAATTTTGCTCAGCGCTGCCGCCCTGATGATGGGAATGTTAGCGAAAAGACTTACCGAATCTGACATCTGGTAAGACTTGCCGTCCATGGTTTTCATCTTAACAAAATACTGCTCAGGTGGAAAATGCGTTTTAACGCTCTTGCCGGCGATTGTAAGGAAAAACCATGAATATCGCTTCCAGACCTCAAACCCGCTGATATCTGCGAACCTGCAGATGTGCTCCTCACGGTTCCAGAAGAGGAGTCGCGACCTGAACAGCACCACTCGCCTGTTGACATCAAAGACATAGTGTTCGTCGATAAGCCATAACCACGCGGCGAGCAGGGTCAGCAGAACCGAGGTAGAATCGAGCAGAAGCAGGTATATCAGGCGTGGGTTCTCTGCAATAAACGAACCTTCGCTTTTAAGCAGCCAATGCGTAGACAGCATAAAGAACAGCATAAGAAGGCAAAGAACCAGCTTTTCTCTCGTCGTCGGCAGATCGACCTTGATCACCCCCGGTTCAACAGCCTCCAGAGAAACATTCGACAGTTTCGACTGCCACAAAACCGGTCCAAATTTTTCTGAACCCGGGTTTTCGGTAATTGCCTGCCGCACATCGCCAAGCCATGAGTAGAAGCTCTGATCCTTGTAAAAGAAACCTGGCTGAAACTTGCAACCAAGCAGATGGGCAAGCTGTTGTGCACGTACAGCCGCTTCTTCCTGGTGCAGAAAATACTTTCCCTTTCTTGTGTCAATTCTCGGTATTTTGAGCACAGTTCCATCGTTCAAAATGATGGCCACTGAAAAACCAAGCCGACAACCGTGCCATAGTAATGGCCATTCAGAAAGCCTGCCAACAGTCGTTACCATCGCCACTTCATTGAACTCGATACGTCGCTTACGGTAATACAGAGGGGTGGTAAACTCCTGGTGAATCGTTTTTCCGGCAATATCGATAAGATACCGGCTTCTCACAAAAAATCGTATTGCCGCAGAAGCCACAAGACCAATTATCAGGTCATTGCGCAGCCAGAGAGGAATCCCGCTCCGGTTCATGGTTATCAACACAACAAAACACGCAATGCCAATCAGCGCGGTCATTTTGCTAAGAACGCCCGGAATGCCGATCACGATAGTATTGCCAGGCTTAGCCCACTCATCAGGAACAGGCCAGTATGTCGTTCTGCGAAATTCCGCTTCGCTGCCTGTACGGGAAACATCAAGATGAAATTGCTCAGTTCTACGCTCAAAGCTTTCTTTCCAGTAGATAAAAAACCACGCCAGAAGGGTAATAATGAACCAGCACAGGATGAACTTCCTGTAAAACCATTCGGGTTGCTGCCCGACCTGGTCATCTATCAGACTGATACCGATCAGGGGCAGTACAACCATGCCAGAGAATATATGCCAGCCACTCAGCATCGTATGATCGAACCAGCTGGCACCAGACAGATCCTGCGACATACCTGCACTGAAAGGTTTTTTCGTAACGCTCTCGTATGGAAACTCTTCAATTTCCAACCATCTCAGCATGCCCGACCAGACCAGAGAGAAGAAAAACAAACTCGAAATAAAATCAACTGCCTGCCCGAAAGGATTCAGACCTGAAAGAGAGAAAAATAAATCCGAAACCAGCAGAACCCCGGACATTACGACTACCGCTTTCAGGCACTTTTCTGCCAGCGCAAAACCTGAAAAGGCAAGAGCAAAGCACAGGGTAGTAAAAAAGAGAATTACTACCATAAAAATGCCCAAGGCACTCTGAGGCATTGATATTATTTCTAAGGGATCGATGAGAAGAATAAGTATGACGAACAATGTCGGCATACCTGTTACAAGAAGAATTAGAAAGGCAGTAATCCAGAGACAACCGCGCTTCATCCGTCACACCTTCCTGGGTCTCAGTCCCCTGCCCCAATCTGCATTGGCGTTATCAATCACACGCATTGAACCCGTCAAGAAACATCAGATTGTTCCATAAATGGCAGGAAAAAGCAAAGCCATTTAACGACTGCAAAAAATGTCAGCGGCCGTTACCGGGCAAGCAGATCAAAATCATCGCATCGGCAAAGAATCAGCTCCAGCGGTCGAGGAATTTGGCGAGGGTGCCTTTGGTTTTGAGTTTGATGCGCTGCCAGAGGCTGGTCGGCGGTTCGTAGAGTTTGCTGACCGCGAAGTCTTTTTCGAAGAGGTCTTTGCGCACCTGTTTAACGAATTCGGGGTCTTTTGAGGCGACGTTCGATTCGTAGTTGTGGCGCAGCGCCATGGTATCCATGTTGCAGCTGCCGATCGAAGCGAATTTGTCATCGACGATGAGGCCCTTGCCATGCACTTTGCCGAGGCCTTTTTCGCCCTCGTACAGGTAAATCTTGGCACCGGCTTTCTGCAGCTTTTCAAAATACAGCCGGGTATTTGCGTCATTGAGCGGGTTCTCGGCCGATGCCGGGTGAACCAGGCGCACGTCGACCCCGCGCTTTGCCGCGGCAGCGATACGATCGACCAGATCTTTGTTGGTAATATAGGGATTGATGATGTAGAGATAGTCTTTGGCAGAGTCGAT
>CAZMWO010000543.1:0-2790 GCA_964569565.1 uncultured bacterium
GCTGCTGTCGACTTACCCCTGTGGTGAGAAAGAAGAGCATTCTGCCAACCGGGGCGCCGAAGGTACGCCGTTGGCGCGCCCGATGCAGATACAGCCCCCGTGTTCGCCTGCAAACGGATCATCCTGTCAATCCTGTTAGTCCTGTCCAAGACTCTTTCGAGGCTTTGAAGGATTCGGCGGCCGATTGTCCCACCCGGTGAGACGCGATGCCGATCCCGAACCCGATCCCGATCCCGAACCCGATCCCGATACCGATCCCGATCCCGATCCCGATACCGATACCGATACCGATAGCGTTCGAAAGAGAGAGCCCTGTATTTACTCTGTGGAGTATGAGAAATCTGTGGATTGTCTTTTCCTTATTTTGCCGGTTAAATTCTGTTGCAAAAATGTACCGGATTGATTATTCTTTTCTGTTGATATGATCTTACAACAGGTAGATAAGCCATGACGGTAGAGGTAATTCAGCTCGAGCGAGGGGGAACCCTGATCAAGACACCTTCGGGTTCGCTGCAGGTTGGCGCGCCACCCGAAACGATCAAGGATACCATGAAAATTCTCGGCGATGTGCCGGACACATTCGTCATTCCCAACCGCATGTTCTCGGCTGAACGTGGTGTTTCGCTTTCCGATATCGAGTTTCCGGCTTATTACAACTTCTTTATCAAGCGCCGATCGATTCGTGTAATCGGCATGAGTCACCAGATAGACACCATTCTACGCGTCCTGCGCGAGGCCGTTCTCGGGCCAGATAACATACAGCTGGTGCGCGAGTATCCTTATGGTATCAACCGTGATCTGATTCCCAATCTGCGCGCTGAAATGGAATTCTTACGACCGTTCAGCCTTTCTGGCAAACGCAAGGCGGAGCTCAACGATATGGCGATCGGGTTGCCCTGGGGCCCCGATAACCGCGTGCCGTTCGGTGATATGGCGCTCGAACGCAACAAAGACTTCCTGCGCGTGGTCAGCGGCAAGGACGTTCTGGCCGAAGTCTCACTCGATGTCAGCTTTGGCGGCATTCCCTACAACGACAAGGCCGGCGGCCCTTTTGAACCGCCGCTGTTCGGTATAACGGTAATCGGTTCGGGCTCCGGCTTCGACCCCAAAGAAATGACCAGCGGCTTCATCATCTGGATCAACCGTCGCGGCATTCTCGTCGATCCGCCGGTAGACTCAACCTACTGGCTCAAGTCGATGGATATCAATCCTCGCCTGATCGACGACTGCATTCTTACGCACTGCCACGCCGACCATGATTCCGGCATTCTTCAGAAGCTGCTCGAAGAAAAAAAGATCAATCTTTATACCACCGAAACCATAATGGAAAGCTTCGTGCGCAAGTATCAGTCGCTGACCGGCCTCAATTACAAGGCTTTCATGAACCTGTTTCATTTCCACCCCGTTACGCTGCAGGTTCCGATCCGTATCAATGGTGGTGAGTTCAGGTTTTTCTATACCCTGCATTCGATTCCGACCATTGGGTTTGAGATCTACTATCAGGGAAAGAGCTTCGTCTATTCATCAGACTCGCTCTACTGCCCCGATACCTTTAAGAAGCTTTTCGAACGCGGTGATGTCAACCGCTATCGCATGATCGAGCTGACCAACTTTCCGTGGCATCATTCGGTCATTTTCCATGAGGCCGGTATTCCGCCGCTGCACACACCGATGCAGACGCTCAATGAGCTGCCTGAACCGGTCAAAAAACGTATCTATCTGATTCACGTCGCTGAAAAGTCGATTCCAGAAGGTTCAGGCCTGCGCAAGGCGCCGAATGGCCGCGAAGAATCGATCCTCATCGATGTCACGCCGCCTGAAAGCAACGAGGCGCTCGAATACCTGAATGTTCTCAATCATATCGACCTGTTTTCCGGGCTGCCGATCGAAAAGGCCCGCGAATTTCTGACACTGGTCAAGGTCGAAAACTTCAAGGCCGGCGACTTTGTGATCAAGAAAAACACTGTTGGTGACAGGTTTTTCATGATAGTTCACGGCCGGGCCCGGGTTGAGCGTGATGGCGCCATCATCAAGAGTTACACCAATAACGACTACATCGGCGAGACCTCGATGATTCTCAATATGCCGCGTAATGCCGATGTTATCGCAGAGAGCGATATGAAGATTCTGGTCATGGACAAATACGACTTTCTTTATTTTATCCGTGGCTCAGAAATTGCGCGGCAGATGAAGATTATCGCGCAGAACCGCGAATACGACACCTGGAGCCTGTTTGATGATGCGCCGCTGCTCAAGGCGCTTTCGGCGACCCAGCGTACGCAGTTGCAGGGTATAATGGCCCGTATCCGTGTTAAGAAGGGCGATGTCATTGCAGCTCAGGGCACCACGCGCGAGACCTTTTACATTGTCGACAGCGGGGTGGTTTCGATCGAGCGCGCGCAGAAGCAGATTTTGCGGGCCGGACGAGGCAGTTTTCTCGCCAAAATTTACGCGACACCGCGGCGCGGCGTGCATCGGTTTTCGATTGTCGCCCAGGAGGAGTCAGTGATTTATTCTGTTGATACTATGGAATTTTACCGGTTCCTTGAGAAGAACCCCGGGGTGTTTCTCTCGTTGAGAGAAGCCCGAATCAGGGACACCGTTCAGAATGCCTGATTTAGCGCATCAGTGCGTCGGGCAGAATAACAGAGAAGGAAGCTCAGATGATCGATAAATTTCAGGCAAGCCTGCTCGGATATGCTATCGGAGACGCGCTGGCGGCACCGATCGAAGACGTTTTCCGCTCTCCCGAGGAAGGCGATGAGCCGGTAACCTTTTATGTAAAAGCTT
>CAZMWO010000544.1:0-2775 GCA_964569565.1 uncultured bacterium
TCCAGCTTGGCCATCACCATGCGGTTGTGGGTCGCCGTATCGCCGGCGCGCAGCTTCCCTCTGAACGCAAACTCTGGCTGAGTCTTGGTTTTCTCGGAGTGGTGAATACGGCCCTGCCGTTCTTTCTGGTGGCATGGGCGCAGCAGCACATCGACACCGCGACGGCTTCGATTCTCAACGCGACTTCGCCGGTGTTCGTCATGATTCTGGCCCACTTTTTTACCGCTGACGAAAAGCTCACTGTGCGCAAGATTGCCGGTGTCACTCTTGGTATCGCGGGAATCGTGGTTATGGTTCTGCCTTCTATCACTAACGGAATTGTGCTGGCGGGAATGGCGCAGGCAGCCATGCTGGGTGCCACCTTCAACTACGCGGTCGGCGGAATTTATGCGCGCCGCTTCAAGTCGCTGCACCCCATGGTGGTTTCTGGCATCAGTCTGCTTGGCGCCAGCTTGTTTTTGAGCCCGGGCCTGCTCTATTTCGATCTGCCACAGCTTGCCGGTCTTCATCTGAAAACTATCATGGCCGTCGCTATGCTGGCAGCCTTCTGTACCGGCGCCGCCTTCATCATTTATTACCGGATTATCGCGTCTGCCGGCGCCACCAACGCTCTGCTGGTGACTCTGCTGATCCCGGTCAGCGCGCTGCTTTTCGGCGTGTTTCTAATGGGCGAGCAGTTGAAAATCTATGATGTTTTCGGCATGTTGCTGATATTTTCGGGGCTGCTGATAATAGACGGTCGCATTCTGCTGAGCCTCAGGCAAAAGCAGACGGTGGTGGCGGAAGCCTGATGTCATCTATTTCAGGTTGGCGCTGATCAGGCCGCCCTGCCAGTGATGCGATCCGGCAAATTCTCTTTCGCTGGAAAATTCCGCTCTGCGATGACCCGGAAAGCCTCTGACGAAAGCGACGAAGTCGAGTTTGCGGTCGGTTTGGCCGCGCTCGCTGGCGAAGGTTTCAACCATTGAATCGGCTGTAACTCCGGGTTTGCCGAAGGTGAAGGTAACCGGAAACTTCAGGCCGCCGGTTTCTGGGGCAGCGTAAGCTTTGGTGACCAGCTCGGTGCAGACCATTGTCTGCTCGGTGTTGAAGCTGAAATTGAAGTCGTATTCGCGGTTGAAATACGAAAAAGCTGTGTAAATGGCCTTGGCCTTCTGCAGCGGGGTCAGGCGCGGGCGCATGGCGGCCAGGTAGTCGCCGTGGCAGGATGAGGCGAGCGAGTTGAACACGACGCCTTCGCTGATGGCTTCGATGACGACACAGGTTCCGCGGTCTTTGAAAGATGGCGAGAGCCAGGCCTGGTAAGCCTTCGGAAAGTCATTTTTCAGCAGTTCGGCAAAACCTGCGCACTTCTGGCTGTAAAGCCATTTGCGCACTTCACGGTCTGAATCGAATGCTTTTCTGAGTTCATCAGGGGTGCCGACATAGAGTATCGAGTGCGGCCAGAAACCAGGCAGAAAAATATTTGAGAGATACCAGTCCTGACGTTCGAGCACGATATCGCCGGGTTTCAGCATTCTGCCAAGCTTTTTGATCTGTTCGCCGGTGATCAGGCGGGTTTTCTTTTGTTTGACGCGGGTGTCGCCGACCCATGAAAAAATCGCTTTTTGCGCCGGCAGCACGAAGTCGAGCGAGACTTTGATAATGCTGCGGCTGAGGAATTTCCAGGCGGGGTCAGATGCTATTTTGTCGCTGAGGTTGTCTAAAAATTCCTGATTGGCCAGTATAAAAACTGCCGGCATGTTGGAAAAATCAGGCGCCTGGTCGTTGTTGACCAGTTTGCGAAGTTCTTCGAAATGCGAAATTCTGAAACGGTAGAGCTGTGCGAGGTTTTCTGCTTTTAAAGCACTTTTCACGGTGTTCACCAGTGAGTTGGCGGCAAAACTGAATTCGCTGTTGTTTTCGTTGAGCAGTTCGTTGAGCTTGGGCCGACTGGCCAGAAAAAGCATCAGCTCAGAAGCCGCAATAAGTCGTGCCAGTCGCGCCGAAACGCCAAGAACGTAAGCTGCATAGTAGCGTTCGACCTTTTTGTTGTGGTTGAAAACCAGCGGAACTTCATACTTTTTGCCGATCTTTTCGAGATCGCCCATGAACTTGTAAAACAAAGACCAGAAGCGATAGGCCGGGCGCATCTGTTTCTGGTTGGTTATATCGGCACTGTCGCTGATGCGGTCGAGATAAGAACCTTCTTTCAAGGCGCCTTCACATAAGAGCTGCAGCTTGCCGGCCCGGTTAACAAAACCCTGCAGGTCTTTCTGCATATCTTCGACAAAATTGTTGTCTTCATTACGGCTCAGCAGAATCTGACGCAGACGGCCGCCATTCTCTGCCCAGGCAGCGCCGTTCAGGCATATTATCAGTGACAGAACCAGAATCAGTTGCGATAATCTGGACATATCATTAACTCCAAAATCAGGGTTTCATATTATACGTAATTTTATCATGCCCGTCCGCTATACAGCAATCCGGATTTTAGAAAACCCCGGCGGGTGCCGGGGTTTTCGTGAACATGGAACTCAGATTCGAGATCTGTTTTTATCAGCGTTTGCAGCCTTTGCAGACTTTGCGGAAATGCCCGTTGGTAAGGGTTTTGTTGCCTTTTTTGTAGTGGCCTTTTACGAAAGTGCTCTTCTTGCAGCCGGTAATGGCTTTTTTAGCTTTTACTGCGGTGTCGGCAGCGGCATTCTGAATGCTGGCGCCAGTCTTAACGATAGCGCGTTTGGTCTTCTTAACGGTCTTTTTAACTTTTCTTTTGATGGTTCTGGAAGATGGTTA
>CAZMWO010000545.1:0-2768 GCA_964569565.1 uncultured bacterium
ATTGCCGGGAAACTCGCCGGCCAGCTTATTCGCGCGTGCCGGGTCGGTGCGCTGCAGCTGTTCGTATTTACGTCGGGCAAGCTTGAGACACTCTCTTACCAGCGCCGCCTGTGCTTCGCCGTCCTGCGGCTTGAGTTCTGAACTTTTCGCATAGGCCGCGATCGCTTCGGCGCTTCGACCTTCTTTCGCATCGAGCAGCCCAAGCATATACCAGGCATCAGCATAATCCGGCCGCAGCTCAACCGTCTTCTGCCACGTCCGCCGCGCCGCATCCGTCTCGCCGCCGTTATAAAGCGACATCCCAAGGTTATACCACAGCGGCCCGTTATCCGGAATCAACTCGATCGCCTTGCGCAGCTCCGCCGCCGACTCAGCGTATTTCTTCTCCCGCCCCAGCGCCACCCCGCTCTTCATAAGCTGTTCCGCCTCAGCAAATCTCTGCTCATAAGATTCATTTTGTGATTCAACAGGCACTTGATCTGCTGCAACAGCGCTGTTTATATTGAACAAAAGCATGGTTATAGCATAAAAAAATATCAAGCATATCGATTTTATCAAAGGCATGGTTTAAACCCTCTCAAATCCAATGTTTGCAAGATAGTTATAAGTGTCGTTGTAAAATTCTGGCATTCTCGTTGGATCATCTTTATCACCAGGCGGCACTACTATTACCATTCCTTGTCTGGCTCTAGTCAACAAAACTCGGTAGGCATTCTTTTGATATTTTTGCCGTTCAGGCTTATGAATGCGTTGCCATTTGCTGCCACGAAAAGACCAGTGTTGCCATGCACCATCAGAATATCTAAAATCAGCATCCCATGTGACACAGACCCAATCTAGTTCAAGCCCTTGCGTTTGAAATTCTGTGGCAACATCTTCGAGATAAAAAGAAGATCTTACGTCATCTTTCCCATCCAAAAACCAATGCACAGGATCAATTGGAGACTTTACGTCAATTGCATGTGGCTTTAATCTTTCAGCTTGCGAAGACACGACTATTCCATACCTTTCAGAGCCTCGGGCCTTTTGTTTGAGCCACTTTTTAGCTTGCTGCAAATCTCTTGTTATGACAATTGGGAAACGCTGAGAAACCCTTTTCAAGGTCTGAGCGCTCTGTTCATCGATATCCAGAATTTGCTTAATTAACAGAGATACTTCTTCTGCTCGAAATGATCGCATAGAAACAGCCAGGTGCAGGTCATCAATAAATTGAACATTGGCTCTGTGCTTTATTTTTTCCAATACTTCGCCTGCGCCGTATTCGCTGTCAAAAAGTTTGCTTGAAATGTGAATGTGCCAATGAGGATAAGAGCGGTTTAAGGCTTCAATCCATTCGGATATGCCGGCTTCTCCTGTATTAATTTCCTGACCGCCGCCAACCAGGCAGACTATAACTGCCCAATCATTGTGGCGATCCAGGCAAGAAATCAAAAACTCTGGCTCCGATATTTGAAATCCAGGTCTGTTTTTCTTATGTTGCATGAAGAGCGATGTCTGCTCAAGGTTCCAGGCCCTTTGGGCTTCATCGAACAAAGCTACATGCTCTATTGGAGGCTGTGTCTCATCTGCGAGACAGTCATCTCTGAAATGATGAATGTTTTGAATGAACAGCTTTACCTCACTCATAATCGAGCCTTTGGTAATTTTCTTGCCATTCGTGCGTTCACGCAACAACTTATCACGCGTAAGAGCCTCTCTGAGAATGGCGACCAAAGGCCCATTCCCAGACAGAAAAACGCTATACAACTCACTTTGCTTGTCGATATGTTTTGTGGCGATATTCAAGCCAACGAGCGTTTTACCGGCACCAGGAACACCCGTCAAAAAACATATTGCTTTACATGAGCTGGCTTCGGACTGCTGGATTATCGAAGAAATACAGTCAGAGGTTACACTCAAATTCTGTGCGCTTGCATCACTGCGAGATATTTCTTCAACAGCGTGCCCATTGTATAGCGCCATTGCAGCTTCAACGATGGTTGGGCTAGGGTGGTATTTCCCAAGCTCCCATGAAGAAGAGTCAATTCGATTGCCGGTAGATAGGTTTAATATGCCCACAATCACGCTGCCAAGAAGGCTATTGTTACAGCATGTTACCGGAAATATCCCATCATCATGTGGTGCTGGTATTGTAATGCATGTATGACTTTTTGCATCTGTAGCGATTAGAATCGGTGCAATGAAATGCGGCTGACTTGTCTCATGAAAATTTTTCAGATCCAACGCGTAGTCAACAACCTGGTCGACAGCATACGAATTGTAAGTGCTTTCTCCAACTTTGAATTCCAATACGAAGATGACTGAACCAATAAGCGCCAACGCGTCGATTCGCCGTCCCATGCGGGGTATGGTGTATTCGAAGTATATTTGCCCATCAAAGCCTTCAAGAGCGGTTTTGAGAAAAGCTATCTCTTCGTTCCAGGCTCGTTTTTGAGTGAGTTCCAGAGAAAATTCGTTTTTATTTGAAAGATGGCCAAGAATTTCTTCGGACTTCTTGCTCTTAAATTCACTGATCGAATCTGAATAATACCATCGTTTCATATGATCCTTCTACTGGCTTTGCAGTGCTAGATGTGTGATTTTTGTGTTCATTTTCAGACGTATCCTTTAAAATTCAGTATACCTTGGCAAAAGTCAGAATGGTAGTCCTGATGCAAGCCGATTGTAAAGATTCACTTACGGGTGGAATTGTTATTGTGAGTGCGCAGACAGGGATCTCATAAGCTAAAACTTCGAGCCAGGCAATATTGACGCAAAGCCATAGCTAT
>CAZMWO010000546.1:0-2766 GCA_964569565.1 uncultured bacterium
CACTATAGATTTACATGAAAAGGCAACCAGAATAATGAATTATGACAAAGCTTATATTGCCGGGAGCGGTCTTGCGGGGCTTGCCACAGCATGTTATCTGGTAAATGAATCAACAATAGATCCTGGCAACATAACTGTATACGAGAGTTCTCAAAACGATGGAGGAAGCCTCGACGCATTCGACATCTCAGCGGAAAATCATTTTTTCATGCGCGGATTTCGCATGTTGGAAAGCAACGTTTATTCAGCTTTTTTCGATTTTATTTCTAGAATTCCCTTAAGCGACACTTCGAGCAAAACCCTGCTCGACGATTTTATTGATTTTAACCTTGAGGTTAAAACTTTTTCGCGATCGAGGCTTATTGAGGGCGGACGGGCGATTAACGCGCGCCAGTTTAAGCTCAAGTTTTCAGATCGGGTAAAAATACTGTATCTGTTGACAAAATCAGAATCTTCTATCGAAAAGCTGAAAATAAAAGATTTTTTTTCTCCAGCATTTTTCAGCAGCAATTTCTGGGTCGAATTTGCCACCACCTTTTCTTTTCAGCCCTGGCATTCGCTGGAAGAGTTTAAAAGATACATCTTGCGATTTCTGCAATGTTCTCCCGTATTAGACAGCCAAACCTGCATCAGAAATACGAGATATAATCAGTATGACTCAGTTGTCCGGCCGGCAAAAAGATTTTTGCAAAAAAAGGGAGTTAATTTTGTTTATGATTCTCAGATTACCAATGCTGAATTTCATAAATCCCAGGGTAAACTTGCGATAAATTGTCTCGAAATGACGCTTGGCGGCAGCAAATCCCGGCAACAAATTGCAGAAAACGATCTCGTCTTTTTGACATTAGGCTCTATGGCAGCCTTGCATGCCACAGGTTCGATGCACTCATCCCCGAAGCCGTCTCCCAAAGCCGAAAGCTGCGAATGGGATCTCTGGAAAAACATCAGCCGTGTCAGTCAGGAATTCGGCAATCCTGATGCTTTTCTTGCTGATACGAATGCCAGCCGCTGGGTGTCTTTTACCGTAACATTTTCGAATCCGGTATTTTTCGAACTGCTTGAAAAGATTACCAGAACCAGTGCGGGCCGCGAAGGCCCCATCACAATCAAAGACTCTAACTGGCTTATTTCTTTTGCATTGCCAAATCAGCCACATTTTGTCAATCAGCCGGAACATCTGAAGGTATTATGGGGCTATGGTATGCATTCTTCAACAGAGGGCAATTTTGTAAAAAAGACTCTACCAGAATGCTCTGGAACAGAAATTCTTTTCGAGCTCATCCATCATTTGAAATTTGAACACAGGCTTGATGAGATAATGCAAGACGCTACATGCATACCCTGCCTTCTTCCGCTCATTACCAGCCAATTTTTGCCACGCCAGAAAACAGACCGTCCGGCTGTGGTTCCTTCATGCGCAGGAAATTTCGCATTCATCGGGCAGTATTGCGATATTCCAGACGACATCGTATTTACTCTCGAGTATTCGGTGAGATCCGCGCAGATAGCTGTTTACACGCACCTTAAAAGTCCAGAAAGGGTTACCCCGATATACAAGGGCTGGCACCGCCTGTTACACTTATTCAATGCTTTCAGAACGGCGTTCAGATGAAATTTACCAACCTGTCTCTGGAAGCACTTGAGTATACGTTGCCGCCCTATATAATCACTTCTGCTCAGATTGAAAATGAGCTGACAGAAACGATGCAACGCCTGAACCTGCCGCAAGGACTTCTTAAGTCACTGACGGGAATCAGCGAAAGAAGGGTCTGGTCGCTTGATACAATGCCGAGTGATGCGGCCACTTCTGCAGCGGAAAAGGCCCTGGAGGTATCGGGAATCAATCCAGGCGAAATTGGCTGCATTATCAACACATCGGTCTGTCGCGATTACATCGAGCCTTCAGTATCATGTCTTGTGCATGGCAACCTGAAGCTGTCGCGGCAGTGCCTGAATTTTGATATCAGCAACGCCTGCATAGGTTTTTTCAATGCTATCGAAGTGATTTCGATGATGATAGAAAGTGGAAAAATAAAATACGGGCTTATAGTTAACGGTGAGACATCTGGCGAATTGCTGGACAGCACTGTAAAAAGGCTCAAAGATCCCCGCTCTACCATCGAAGATTACCGGAATAATTTTGCAAGTTTAACCCTGGGAAGCGCCGGTGTCGCGGCAATCATCGGACCGGCCGCAAGCAGCAACAACGGTCATCGTCTCAACGGTCTGGTTAATCTGGCGGATACGCGTTATAACCGTCTGTGCATCGGGCAACGCGACCAGATGACTTCAGATGCGACATCACTGATGAAACAGGGAGTAAATCTCGCACAAAAGACGTGGAAGCTGGCAGAGCGGGAGCTTGAGAGCTGGAATGATGACGAAATAGATGTTTATATTCCGCATCAGGTCAGCCAGAAGAACATCGAAATGCTCAACGATGTCTTAAAAATAACGCCACAAAAACAGCAGCTGATTTTTATGAAATTTGGCAACATGGGCCCGGCTGCAATACCGGTTTCATTAAAAATGGCAGAAGAACAGGGTAGATTATTTTGTGGCAGCCGCATCGCCATGCTGGGCATTGGCAGTGGCTTAAACTGCTCAATGATGAGCATGACCTGGTAAAACAGACAAAAGCGCGGCTTAGAATTCGACTAAAAGCAAACCGACCGAACTCTTCAAAAGAATTCGGTCGGTTTAAATTTATGAAGAAGATCAGAAGACCGCATAATCGACCAAGCTCGACGAAAATCCGTTACTGCG
>CAZMWO010000547.1:0-2756 GCA_964569565.1 uncultured bacterium
CTCTTTCTGGCAGAACTGATAGAGGCGTGCAATTTTTTCGTGAATACTGGTGGCGCCATCGATCAACTCGTTAACCTTTTCCTTGACCGGCTCTGTCAGCTGAAAGCGCTTCTCGAACATTGGCCGCAGCTTGTCGTGAACATAGGTGAAATCTTTGTGCAGGCTGTAATAAACTGCCGGAACTATGTTGCGATATGCTGGCATATATGGTTCCGAGATAACTGGTGGCAGATCGTTGAATTTCCAGGTGTAGATGATTGAATCGACTGCTTCGGTTTTTTCAGGCTCATTGCTGCCGGAAGCAATGTTGCTGGTAATATAGTGCAGCGTCTTGTCGTGCGGAACGCTTACGCGCAGAACCGATTCGCCGACCGGCTGACTTCCCTGAAAATAGAAGCGGCCCTGAAAGAGATTGCGGTCAAACGGATTGAACTCATCGATCTCGTAACAATAGTCGATCAGGCCGCCAACTGCGGCTTCGGGAATGGTGAAACTGAGATCCTGATACTGGTCAAAATAAACGCTGCCGGAAGTGCCTTTCGATATCTTGATCTGATCTGGCGACAGGGTGTGAACTTTGCCGTCAGGACCGTAGGAACGGGCATGCAGTATTTTAATGGTTTCGCGATTCGGGTCGAAGCTCAGTGATACCTGGGCTTCCCATAACGACTCATCCTGGGCGAGATAGGTGACGCAACGATAACGGGAAAGGCTGGTGCCATCTTTGCGATGTTGATAGTTGCCTTCTTCGCTTACCAGAAGCGACTGGGCATCGGGATATCTGGCCAGCATCGCCATGGCCTTGGGCAGAATTTCGGCAAGATCTGCGCTGTCGTTGTTAAATTCGTCTGTGGCCCTTTTCTGGGCAGTAAAACTGATGTTTTTGATTCTGCTGCGCTCGAGACGGGTGGTCTCGGAGCTAGAGGTGATGGTAAGCGTGTTGTCGGCATACTCGATCTGATCGGCAGAAATATTCGCATCATCGGCGGTCGTGATTATTGCGGCATTTCCGGTAGCGAGCAGAAGGGTGAGGATGCACAGTAGGGCTGATACGTAATATTTGTTCAAAATGTGCCTCCGACAATGTTTATTGTGTTCAGATAAGCAATTATATTGTTAAACAGCAAATTTTAAAAGCAAAATCTGCTGTTTAACTGTATCAGCTAAGTCGTTGGCGCCCATTGAACAGTTTTTGCCAATAAAAAAACAGGCGGCCGTGGCGGCCGCCTGTCTATGTTGACGAGATTCTATTTAATTGATTTAACCGGGTTGCCTGCTTCTACCCATCCCTGAATTCCTTCCGGGTATTCCAGCAGATTCGAATATCCCAGAGATTTAAGATGCTTGTACAGCATATCGCTGGCCGGACACTTGAGGTTCGAGCAGTAAGTGATGATGAGAGCCTCTTTGTTGGGCAGAACCTTGGCTATTTCTTCGGGCTTGGAATCTGCGTTGAGTGACAGGGCGCCGGGAATGCGTTTGCCATCGTCATACTGGCCGGAACGGGCATCGAGAACGGTTAAGGGAACGCCACTGTCAATCAGGGTTTTGAGGCCGGATGTGTTTACTTTTGCCGGTTCTACGACAGGCTCTGCTGCAGGTTTCTTGTCGCTTTTGTGCTCGTGCCCTGTGTCAGCACAGGTGCCGTCGGTGCATGACTTCTCGGTGTAAGCATCTGAGCATGACTCAACGCTTGTGCAACTGCTGCATCCGGTTTCGGCATCGAGGGTGCCGGCATAGAAGCTGATCAAAAGGACTGATAGTAATATTATAAAACGTTTCATATTTGCTCCTTGAAAATTATTACTTTTCTATACTCACATTTTAATTGATATTGTTTTAATGTCAAATTATTTTTTGCCCAGCAGGAATTTCAGCGCTACGGGCAGTCTGCCAGCCCATCTTGCTTCGCAATGCGTGGCCTGCTCTTCGTAATAGCCCATCAGATTGTGTCCTTCGATAAAGCCGTTCTCTTTGAGAAGTTTCATCATATCGAAATAGGCGCGTGCGATGGGCGGTTCAAACTCGCCGGCATCGAGGTATACCCGTGCTTCGAGCGGTCTGAGGTGGTGGCGCGCGAACTGGTTGAAAATCTGGCCGTTGGTCTTCTGAAATGCTGTAGAAAGACAGCCGGCAAGAGAAAATACCCTTTCATAAGCGAAAAGCATCTGAAATGACATCAGTCCACCCATGGATGAGCCGATCAGAGCGTTATCACAAGCCTGCCGCGATACGTTGAAGTTTTTTTCGACCCATGGTTTGACCTCATTGACGATGAAATCTGCGTAGGCCTTGCCTTCTGGGGTGTAAAGATTGAGCTCTTTCATGCGGTCTGGCGAATTTGGTATGCCGACCACAATGCACTGCCGAATTTCGCCCGTTTTTATGAGCCTGCTGACAGTTTCGTCTACCTTCCAGTCGACGCCGGCAAAGGCTTGTGCCGGTTCAAACAGATTCTGTCCGTCATGCATGTAGATGACGGCGTGTGCCTTGCCGCCTTGATCGTAACTTTCGGGCAGCCAGACCTGAACTGATCTTTTGTGAGTCAGCCCGTGGCATGGAAATATCTCGCTGTCGACAAGTCTGCCGATTACCGGATCGGAGTCGACATTTATCTGATCGAGCCAGGCAACGATGTCTATGTTTGTTTCGCGATCTTTGGCGGCTTTGATGACCAGATTGTCGGGAGGAACAATCCTGTTATCGTAAATTCCCTGGGTTTTCCAGCTGCCGCGCGTAATTTTGTATTCAACTAT
>CAZMWO010000548.1:0-2369 GCA_964569565.1 uncultured bacterium
CGAGCTCGACGCCAAATATGTTGGCAGCGAGAATCGCGAACATCGGCAGATGTATACAGACTCCATCCATATTGACGGTTGCGCCGAGGGGCAGAGCAAAATCAGCAAGTTCACGGCGGATCTTGAGGTCGTCGATCGCGGTTTTGAGGGTAATCGGCAGCGTCGCACCGGAAGAGCGGGTTACAAAGGCGGTGATCATAGCTTCCTGGGCGAATTTAAAGAACTTCAGCGGGCTGCTGCGCGCCATAAAAAAGATCATGCCTGAATATACAACACTGATCATCAGACCGATTCCGATAATGATACCGATGGCGATATTGAAATAGGGGCCGGCAAGAGCAGGGCCGTGCTGGGTGAAGTTGACGATGGTCAGGGCAAGAATGCCTATTGGTGCGTAATCCATTATCCAGCCGACCATAACAAAGAGAATACGGTTGAAATTAGCGGAAAGTTCGAGCAGGCGCTCGAACGGCGCCGAATCTTTATCAGAGCTGTCGTCGAGAATCACGCGCAATGCCAGCCCGGCCAGTATCGCAAATACGATTACTGCCAGAAAGTTGCCGTCGGCCAGCGCCTTGAAAGGATTCTCGAACATGCTCATGAACACGGCGGTAAGCGATGCCGCGCCGCTGTTGGCAGCCGCTGATGCGCCTGCTGTTGCAGCGTCGGCGCTGGTCAAAGTCATGCCTTCCTTGCCGGGATTGATTACCAGTGCAAAGATCGTTCCGATGACTGCCGCCAGCAGAGAAGTGATCAGGTAAAGCACGATAACGCGCACGCCGATACGGCCGAATTTTTTGAGTGGCAGGCTGGCCGCACCCTGAAACAGCGAAAAGAAAATCAGCGGCACGACGATCATTTTGAGCATCTTAACCAGCACCAGTCCAAGCGGCGACAACCAGATGTCGAGAGGCCCCTTGAGCGCCATGCCATGCTGCGCTTCGGCATACCAGCAGACAATGCCGATAACGGCACCAATGATAAAAGCGCCCAACATACGATAAAGAATCGGAATCGCCCGGTATCGCGAAATTATACCCATCAGATCACCCCTGCCGCAGAATTTGCCCCAAGCTTAGAACAATTCCGCCCCTCCCCGCAACAAAATTATCTCCTGCTCAAACAAAAAGCCGGGGCTGACGATGCAGCCCCGGCCTTAAACGGCCTTGAAGTAAATTATCAGTCGCTCAAGCCCCAGTATTCGCTTGAAGTATATGGCAAACCCTGCACAATGCGCCAGGTTCCAGATTCATTCTTCCAGGTGATCGAAATATTTTCGAGATAAATATCGGTATTCTCAGGAGCGATTCCGACTTGATCCGGCTTTTTTATAACATTCACAACTAATGTGGTAATTACTCTCAAAGTATTTTCATCTATAACAGAGTAATCTCCAAGGGTAAAGCTATATTTATTGAAATTATAGCGTTCCATACGAGCCAAGGTAATGTCCCTGAAATCGCTGTATTTATCAGCATCGCCTCCCATATTCCTGAAATTTGTGGAAATATATTCCATTATGTTATTGATTCTGATCCCTGGATCCACAAAGTTATTGGACATGTTTTCTGCAAGGGCATCATAAGATTGAACTATAGCTGGATATCTGTCTGATAGACTCGCATCATCCGAAGACGAGCCATCTGTTTCTCCATTAACATTTTCTTCTGGTGCATCAACTAGAACGCCAGTAGCCATATTAACTCCAGTAGTGATGCTTTCCTTACCATGAAATTGAACAGTTGCAACATTTGTGCCATTGTAAGATGCCGAGAAACTATACTGATGACCATTAAAAATGACCGTCCCAGATTCCGAAGATCCCTTAACTGGGAAAGGAAAACTTTTCTGGTTTATGGTTATGTTTGAGTTTGTAGTCATTGTAATCTGGTCAAATCCATTGATGAGGCCTGAAAAAGTAAGATTCTGCTGCTTTATGCGATATGAGGTTCCCAAATGAAAGCCCTCCAGAATTAACTTTCCATTAGCAGCTCCGCTTATCACATCGATTCCATCACTTATGGTGTATTTCAAATTAACGCTTTCGATCTCAATAACATCAACAAGGTCTTCATTTTCAGTGAGGTTTCCGGAACTATCCCGAAATTTATAATTCTGAGAGCCTCCAGTATAAGTGTAAGTCAATCCGAAAAGAGTAATTACATCACTCGGACCAAAAATTGCCTGAGCAGTACCAAGACCTGTTTGAACCGCTTCAGCCTTTCTGAGATTGACAAAAGCGCGTCTATTAAACTTGTGATTTCCATTTACACGACTATCTATATCTGCATAATTTCCTGAAAGTTGTCTGGCAATATACTTTTGTGCTGCTGAAGACTCAGAAAGCAATAGCGTTGGCTGAGCAGGAG
>CAZMWO010000548.1:2379-2755 GCA_964569565.1 uncultured bacterium
ACGGCGGCTCTTCCTCCGCCAGTACGTCCACGACCACCGCCACCACCACAACCAATAGAAAAAGCAACTAATACTAAGACGACAGCAAAAAAGGAGCCCCGATTCATATCTTCCTCCACAAGTTTATTTCTTATATTATATCACTTGCTTCCGGGATTACAAAAAAGTGTTTTATTGATAACTACGTATATAAAGCCGGCTAAAACACACGGTCAGCTGAATCTCCTAAGGGCGCCGGCGGGTTTATTATGAGCGGAAACTTTTGCACAGGGAGGTGCTTATGCAGAGCTGCGCAGGATAGAGTAGCTCTGCCGAGCCAGGCGGTTTTGACGCAAAGCCATAGCTTTCCACAATTAACCTTTGTCTGGCGAGAGTT
>CAZMWO010000549.1:0-2749 GCA_964569565.1 uncultured bacterium
CGCAGCGCGGGTGGCGCTGAGAGCGTCTTCAACGCGGGTCTTGCGTTCTTTCATTTCGGTTTCGGTAGCAGCTCCGACCTTGATCACGGCAACACCGCCGGCGAGCTTGGCCAGGCGTTCCTGCAGCTTTTCCTTGTCGTATGAGCTGGTGCTGTGTTCGATTTCGGCTTTGATCTGGTTGATGCGGTTTTTGAGGGTCTTGGCATCGCCACAGCCTTCGACGATGGTGGTCATTTCCTTGCTGACTACGACCTTTTTGGCCTGACCGAGCATGTTGATGGTGGCTGCGTCAAGCTTCATGCCGAGATCTTCGCTGATCTTCTGGCCGCCGGTGAGAACTGCGATGTCGTCAAGCATGGCTTTGCGGCGATCGCCGAAGCCGGGTGCCTTGACGGCGACACAGTTGAAAGTGCCGCGCAGCTTGTTGACGACCAGGGTTGCCAGTGCTTCGCCTTCGATGTCTTCAGCGATGATGAGCAGGGGTTTGTTGACCTGAACGATCTTTTCGAGCAGGGGCAGGATTTCTTTGAGGTTGTTGATCTTGTTTTCGGTGATAAGAATGTAGGGGTTGTCGAGAACCGCTTCCATTCTTTCCTGATCGTTAACCATGTAGGGACTGACATAACCCTTGTCGAATTCCATGCCGTCGACGAATTCGAGGGTAGTGTCGAAGCTCTGGGCTTCTTCAACGGTGATGACGCCGTCTTTGCCGACTTTGTCCATGGCTTCGGCGATGACTTTGCCGATTTCGGGGTCACGGGCCGAGATGGTAGCCACCTGGGCGACGCTGTCTTTGTTGTCGTCGATTTTCTTGGAGAGATTTTTGATCTCTTTGACGATAGCGTCGACAGCTTTTTCGATGCCACGTTTTACATAGCTCGGGTTAGCGCCGGCGGTTACGTTTTTAAAACCTTCGTGTACGATGGCCTGGGCGAGAACGGTGGCAGTAGTGGTGCCGTCGCCGGCGACGTCGTTGGTTTTGCTGGCTACTTCTTTAACCAGCTGGGCGCCCATGTTTTCAAATTTATCTTCGACTTCGATTTCTTTGGCGATGGTCACACCGTCGTTGGTAACGGTCGGGGCGCCGAATTTCTTGTCGAGGATCGCATAACAACCCTTGGGGCCAAGGGTGGCGCGAACTGCGTTGGCGACGAGGTCAACGCCGGTTTCGAGGGCACTGCGGGCTTCTGTCCAGTATTTGAGCTGCTTGGCAGTCATTTGGTTTACTCCTGTTTGCCTGGTGATCTTATCAGTTGATGATGGCGAGAATGTCTTCTTCGCGCAGGATCAGATAGCTTTCTTCGTCGACCTTGATTTCAGTTCCGGCGTATTTTGAGAAGATGATCTTGTCGTCTTTTTTGACTTCGAGCGGAGTGCGCTTGCCTTCGTCAGTCAGTTTGCCGGGGCCGGCTGCAATTACGGTACCTTCGATCGGCTTTTCCTTGCTGGCTGTATCGGGAAGGATTACGCCGCCTTTTGATTTTTCGATGGCGTCTTTCGGTTTTACGATAACTCTGTCGTTAAGTGGTTTGAGGTTCATAGTTCTCTCCTGATAAACTTATGAAATTATGTTCGAGGGCTGGCGGGGCAGGGGAGTGCCCTCCCCGCCGGGAAATCGGGTTTTGCTTACATCATGCCGGGCATGCCCATGCCGCCCATGCCACCCATACCGCCCATTCCACCCATGCCGCCCATGCCGGCCGGTTTGGTTTCTTCGGGGATATCGGCAACGAGAACTTCAGTGGTCATGAGGATCGCGGCGATAGAGGAAGCGTTCTGCAATGCTGATCTGGTGACTTTGGCCGGGTCGATGATGCCGGCTTTGAACATGTCGATGTATTCGTTGGTGAGAACGTTGTAGCCGTAACCGGGCTTGTCTTCGTGGCGGATCTTTTCGATGATGACCGCGGGTTCGAGACCGGCATTGGCGAGGATGAAGTGAA
Organism: uncultured bacterium; assembly: GCA_964569565.1. Taxonomy (GTDB): domain Bacteria; phylum Muiribacteriota; class Ozemobacteria; order Ozemobacterales; family Ozemobacteraceae; genus Rifleibacterium. Next base: position 1,944 of record CAZMWO010000549.1, read on the forward strand.
TCGGCTTGTGCAGAGCTTTTCTGACGATATCGACGCCGATTTTTTCATCGCCGTTGACCTGGAGGGTATCGAGGGCTTTGCAGGCGTTGAGCAGAGCTACGCCGCCGCCGGCGACAACGCCTTCTTCAACTGCAGCGCGGGTGGCGCTGAGGGCGTCTTCAACACGGGTTTTGCGTTCTTTCATTGCGGTTTCGGTAGCAGCACCGACTTTGATTACGGCTACGCCGCCAGAAAGCTTGGCCAGGCGTTCCTGCAGCTTTTCTTTGTCGTAGGAGCTGGTGCTTCTTTCGATTTCAGCTTTGATCTGGCCGATGCGGGCCTGAATGTCTTTGGCATTGCCGGCGCCTTCGATGATGGTGGTCGATTCTTTGCTGATGACGACCTTCTTGGCGTTGCCGAGGTGTTCGAGGGTGGCGTTTTCAAGCTTGAGGCCGATTTCTTCGCTGATCTTCTGACCGCGGGTCATGACGGCGATATCTTCGAGCATGGCTTTGCGGCGGTCACCAAAGGCCGGGGCCTTAACGGCTACGCAGTTGAAAGTGCCGCGCAGTCTGTTGACTACGAGGGTTGCCAGTGCTTCGCCTTCGATGTCTTCGGCGATGATGAGCAGGGGTTTCTTGGTCTGCACGATGCTTTCGAGAACCGGCAGAATGTCTTTTATGTTGGTGATTTTGCTGTCGGTGATGAGAATGTAGGGGTTCTCGAGAACGGCTTCCATTCTCTCGGTGTCAGTTACCATGTAGGGGCTGACGTAGCCTTTGTCGAATTCCATGCCTTCGACGAAGTCGAGGGTGGTATCGAAACTC
>CAZMWO010000550.1:0-2747 GCA_964569565.1 uncultured bacterium
TGCGCGCTTCCGCGGCCTATGCCATATCGTTTCTGGCAAAGGCGCGCAGGTTCAGACGGCTGTTCCCGGCCTACAGCGAGCAATCTGGTCTGATCGTGCTGCAGGTTATCGAAAATATCCTCAAGCGCCTCAAACTGATGCTCGAAAGCAGCGAAGATTCAGAGCGTCTGCAGGCCCTGCGCGCCATCGGCAGCATCGGCGGCACCGACTACCGCGAACAGATCGATCACCTGCTCGAAGCCGAGACCGACCCCGAAGTCATCAATCTCGCCCACACGATTCTGCACGACTGGGAGCGCCTGCTCAGGCCGACCAAAAACTGAAGGCAACGCAGTCGCCTTTCCTGGGCAGCCACAAAAGCACAATCCGTCGGGCCCTCCCCCTCAATTACGCTTGTTTTGCCGCATGTGGCAGTTTGCATTTTTTTGGCGACAGGTCTATGATTGAAACAGGCGATCTGGAATACCAGACCATGAATATCACAAGGAAAAAGGATTGAATCATGTCAAACATCGAGGTTTTCAAGGAGAGAAAGAAGGTACTCGGCATCAACAGCCTTGGCCGTATCGGCAAGTTGACCCTGTGGCATCACGTCGGTCGCAGGTATTTTGACGAGATAATCGTCAATCAAGGTCGCGAAATCGGCACCGGTCTTGCTGCAGCCGCACAGTTCATCGAGAAAGATTCGACTTACGGTCTGCTGCATCGCTTTCTTTACGGCAATTATGCCGAACCGATGATCAGAATAGTCGATGAAAAAGCCGGTAAACTGATGATCGGCGAGACGCCGGTGACCATTCTGCGACAGGCCCGCAATCCCAAAGATATTCCCTGGCGCGAGCATGGCGTTGAAGTCGTTGCCGAATGTACCGGCAAATTCATCGACCCGACCGTGCAGGCCGAGGCACCATCTGGCTCGATCAGAGGGCATCTCGCGGCCGGTGCCCGGGTGGTATTGAATTCTTCAGCCTTCAAAATCAAGAACAAAGGCCTGTCATTGCCCGAAGACGCGGTCACCCTGATCTACGGGATCAACCACGGCGCCTTCGATCCGGCGCAGCACAAGGTCATCTCAGCGGCGTCCTGCACGACCACCGGCCTGGCGCACATGATCAGACCTCTACTCGAAAACGCCCTCACCAGCCGGATTCTCACCGCTTCGATGTCAACCATTCATGCGGCTACCAACACCCAGTCCGTGCTCGACAGCGTTCCCGGCGCCGGCGACAAGGATCTTCGCAAAAGCCGCAGCGTGCTCAACAATATCATTCTGACCTCTACCAATGCTGCCGAAGCGCTTGTTCAGGTCATCGACGAGGTAAGAGAAATCGGTTTCATGGCCGATTCGATCCGCATTCCGATCGACACCCAGTCGCTCATCATTCTCAACCTGACCTTTCAGGCACCGCGAAATGCGGGGCGCGAAGGCACCGGCATCACCCGCGAAGCGATCAACGACATCTACCGCAAAGCCGCCGCCGGCAACGAAAAACTTCTGATCTATTCAGACGAACAGAACGTTTCGGCCGACATGACCGGCGTGAATGCTGCCATCGTGATCGAGGGTCAGTTCAACCACACCCGCACAGCCTTTATCAAGGCCGATTTGAACAACATCCCCGACATTCCGGCACAGATTCTGAGTCTTCTGCCCGGCGGGCACCTCGAAATACCGGTAGTTCACGCCAAGCTTTTCGGCTGGTATGACAACGAATTCGGCAGCTATACCAATCGCCTCGCCGATCTCACTGTCTACGCCCATAAGTCACTGAAGTAAGTATAAAAAAATCCGGCCTGAGAATTTAGACTCAGGCCGGATTCGTCTTTTCTGTCAGCAGGCTTCGGGCTGGTGCTGCCCGTGGTAAACCGCGCCGCTGCCACCATCGAGACTGAGATAGTCGCCCGGCTGAATTTTGTGTGAGCCGACCAGACAGAACGACTCGTTTTCATAGACTTTAAGCTTGTTGAAGCCAACGACGCCAACCTTGCCGAGCTGCGGTATGGTGACGGCGGCATGGCTGGTGCGGCCGCCTCGCGCAGTCAGCAGGGCTTCGACCTGCAGCAGCAGGCCAACGTCTTCCGGAACTGTATCTGGTCTGATCAATATCAACGGCACATCCGGCGAAATCTTGCGGAATTTTCTGATCTCGCGCGCCGAAAAGACAGCGAGGCCGCTGATTGCCCCACCGCCGACGCCGACACCGTTACCCAGCAGCGAACCCCTTAATGCTGGCGTATCAACAAAGGCAACATTGTTGATCTCGCGGTTTTGGTACTGGTCGCGCGTCTGCAGAATATACAGACCCTCCGGCTGCTGGTTTTCGAAGGTGAATTCGATTTCCTGATGATTGAAACCCTTGTCGCGAATCAGATGGTGCGCGTAGCCGACCAGTTTCTCGTAAATCTGCGGAAACTGGCTTTCGAGAGACAGCGAGCAGTTGCGGTTTTCGCGCCGCCGCTGCACTTCAGAAACCGGAAAAGTCTCGATCAGTCCCGAAACGATATCGTCACCCTGTACGCCAAAGAAAAAGTCACCAAAAAGCTCGATTTCTGAACTTTGCCCGCCTGGCGCGCGGGTAAAGGTAACGCCCGAACCAGAGTTTTCATTGAGGTTGCCAAACACCATCTCCTGCACGGTAACCGCTGTGCCCCAGTCGTTCGACAGATTCATCTGGCGCCGGAAAATTTTTGCGCACTCTGAATCCCATGATTGAAATGCTTTTAAAATCGCATAACGAAGCTGATCG
>CAZMWO010000551.1:0-2731 GCA_964569565.1 uncultured bacterium
CCATAGCTATTTACCATAGATTGCGTCTGGTGAGAGTTGTAGCGTTGAGTCCCTGTCGAGAGCACGGGTAACAAGGTATAGCTTGTTGTTATAAATCGACGCAATACAGGGGCCCACCTATATACTGAATCTTTATGTTGAGCATTTTTCTGGAGAAATAGGTGCTGGCGGTGTAAAATGTCGGCAGTTTAACAGATAAGGATCTTTAACACAGAATGATCATACTTGGTATCAACAGCGCTTATCACGAATCTTCGGCCGCTCTGCTCGTCGATGGCAGACTGGTCTGCTTTATCGAAGAAGAGCGCATAAATCGCTTTAAACATGGCAAACATGCTCTGATAGACAACCCACACATATTGCCCGAAGGCGCTATCGAGGGCTGCCTGCAGTTCGCCGGCCTCAAGGTCAGCGATATCGACTGTTTTGCCTACTCATTCAGCCAGTCCGGCCGTCTGCAGAATATCGGAGTCGATAAGCACCTGACGCCAAACCAGTGGGGAACTCGCGAAGGCGAGATGCTCTTTCACCAGAACCTGCAGCGCGTGCCTGATGAACTGGCCAAAATCGTCGGCAGTTACCGCCACGACCGTCTCGTCTGGGTCGATCATCATCTTGCTCATGCCGGCAGTGCTTTTTATTGCTCACCTTTCGAACGCGCTCTGGTAATGGTTGTCGATGGCATTGGTGAATTCGACTCGATCACAGTCTATAAGGGCATCGACAACCGCCTCGAAAAGATTTTTTCGGTTCCATACCCGCACAGTCTCGGCTTCTTATGGGAAAAATTCTGCATGTATCTCGGCTTCACCGAACATGATGCCTGCAAACTCATGGGTTTGAGCAGCTATGGCAATCCCGAAACGTTCGCAGAAAAATTCCGTAAGGTCGCACAGCTCGATTCTGAAATGCTCTTCAAGGTCGATAATGATATTACACGTTTCAGAAGTTCTGATATGACGGCACTTGAAGCATTGTTCGGCCCGGCGCGCCGCCGCGAGGATGAGATCACCGACGATCATCGCAATCTGGCAGCCACTTTGCAGCAGTTTACCGAAAACGTCCTGCTCGAACTGTGCCGACGCATGCGCCAGATCGAGCCGGCAGATAACCTCTGTCTCTCCGGCGGTACCGCTCTCAACTGCGTCGCCAACGCTATGATTCAACAGAAAACCGGGTTCAAAGAGGTTTATATTCAACCTGCCGCCAACGATGCCGGTTCAGCCATCGGCGCCGCACTTCAGGTCTGGTGCGAAACTCTCGGTAACCAGCGCAGTTATGCAATGAATCATGCCCTCTGGGGCCCTGAATACTCTGATGCTCAGATCGAAGAAGCTATAGCGCAGACCACTTTTAAGGCCGAAAAGATTGCCGATCCGGCATTTCGGGCCGCATCTCTGATCAACGACGGCAAGATCGTCGGCTGGTTTCAGGGCCGTATGGAAACAGGCCCGCGCGCGCTTGGCAACCGCTCCTTGCTTGCTGATCCGCGGCGCCGCGATATGCGCGACATTCTCAATCGCAAGATAAAACACCGCGAGGATTTTCGCCCGTTTGCGCCGAGCGTCCTGGCAGAAGAAGCTGATAAATGGTTTGAAATGCCTTCTAACAAGTCTTTGTCGAGTGATTTCATGCTATACGCATATCCGACAAAACCCGGCAAGGCTGAGCTGATTCCGGCCGTGGTGCATGTCGATAAAACCAGCCGGATACAGACTGTCGATCAAAGGGTAAACCCGCGCTATCATCTTCTGATTTCTGAATTTGCAAAGCTGTCGAAGGTGCCAATGGTCTTGAATACCTCATTCAATGACAGCGAGCCGATAGTGATGACGCCGTCAGATGCGCTTTCGACATTTTCGCGAACAGGCATCGATGCCCTGTTCATCGGTAATTACATGATCGTAAAGGTCTGAGCATGTCAGAATCAATTGATTTCAGTAAACCTCCAGAAGGCTCTTTGTTCGAGCCGGTCGCCTCGCCAAGAGGACGGCGGCTTGCTCTGGTATTCGGCAACGAGAGCCCGACCGGCCGCTGTCCTTTCTATAATCTACAGTGCATTCATTGTGATCTCGGCGCCGGAGAAGGTGTTTCGTTCACTCCCGAAATGAACCGCCGCCGCCTCGACTTTCTCAAACAGCATTATAAAGACGTTATGCCAGATATTGGGCATCTGGTCATTTATAACTATGGCTCAACCCTTAACGACAAAGAGTTTTCCAGAGAAACCCGTCATAACATTCTTGAGTTCGTCGCCGGCCTGCAATCTGTGAAGCGGGTAAGCTTCGATTCTCGCGAACAATTCGTAACGACAGAACGTATCGGCGAAATGCTCGAAGACCTGAGAGCAGATCAGTCTCTTTCGATAACTCTCGGCCTTGAATCGCAAAGCGAAGAAATCCGCATCGGCCACCTCAAAAAATCGATTACGCGCGACGAAGTTGAATCGGTTTTCAGAGCGCTGGCCGGCCATGACCGGCGAACCGCAGTCGAAATGAACGTATTGTTTCAGCCGCCCGGCATAACCGGTAAGGAAGCTATCGCCGAGGCGGTCGCCACCATCGAATACGGGCTGCAGATGATGCAGAAGCATGGCGTGCTGGTAGATTTCAACTTTCATCCCTATTACCCGAGCATCAAGGGAACGAAGTTCTTTCCCGATCACCCGCGCGCCATGATGGAACACGCAATCAGATCGCTGTTCATGATCATCAGGCTGATCAAGCAGCAG
>CAZMWO010000552.1:0-805 GCA_964569565.1 uncultured bacterium
TGGATGATGAACTGCTCATTTGCGGTGCAGAATCTTGACGTAACCAGCTATTCTATCGCTGGCGACAGCGTATTCAAGGGCTTTGCCACCAACCGTCCGCCACGCCTGTATATACCGGGAGACCGCGACGACTACACACTCTCCGGCGGCAGCCGCTGATTCAATTCGCAAATTCTCTCAATTAAAGGTCTGAACTGATGTTCAGGCCTTCAATTTTTATGCCTTTCAGAAGCCCATTGTCGTTCGGCCGGCGAGGCTCTTCATGACGCACTGCCGCATCTTGCGGCTCAGAGCCAGGTCGCGGCCGCTCCATGTCGTGCGGACGGTTCTCGCGCCCGGGTTGCCTGTCGCGGCGCCCCTCCTGCATTCGACGTTCCAGGTCATAATGCATTTCCATAGCCTCATCATCACTGATTTCACCATCGTTATCAGCATCGAACCGCTTTAAAATCCTTCTAAACACCGGCTGATTGTTTTCACGTTCATTATTCAGATGTTCGCGAACAGCGAATAGTATTTCTTCTCGACTGACAACACCATTGCCGTCAGTATCGAGATTTGGTGGCTGCTGCTGTTGCTGCCCGGGTTGCTGCTGATTCTGGTTGAAGTGCTGAAAAACACGCGGGCGGTTGGGAAAACGCTGCCCAGGCTGCTGCGCTGCGAGAACCGCCGAACAAAAACACATACAGAAAAGAATTCGATATTTCATTTATCTTCTCCCCCACTTTCTGCGGGTTTAAACTCAGTTAATACGGCGGGCCTGACCTTTATAACCTTTTGGACGAGGTCGACGGGGGTAACGCCA
>CAZMWO010000552.1:815-2728 GCA_964569565.1 uncultured bacterium
TCGTTCCTGATACTGACAGTACCTTTCGGCGAACCCGGAGGCTTGCTGACAAAACGGGCATGAGTCATCGACACCGGCGTCACTCCGCCATTACGTCCCTTGCTGTGCCATACCGCGGTTGCAGCAGCCAGCTCAACCAGCTTTCGATCAGGCTCGTTACCGTTAATCGAACGCAAAAGCACATGACTGCCTGGCATACCCCTGACATGAAACCACAGATCATTCGGCGATGCCACCTTGAGACTGATGAATTCGTTGTCGTTGCTGGTGCGGCCGGCAATTATGAAAAAACCCTCGGCCGCTTCATAGATAAAAGCCTGACGGCGCAACGAACTCAAATCATCGATCATTGCAAACTCCACAGTTAATTTGCACAGCATTTGCAAGTAGTATAATATAAAATCGCATACTTAACCAGCAGGCGGAAACCCATGAAAATAGTCACTTTCAATGTCAATGGAATCAGATCGAGACTGCACCAGCTGCAGCAGCTCGTCGAAAAGCACCGGCCCGACATCATTGCCGTTCAGGAAATCAAATGCGTCGATGACGCTTTTCCATACGCTGCGATCGAAGAACTTGGCTATCATAGCGAAGTTTTCGGGCAGAAGGGCCACTACGGTGTTGCCTTGCTGTCATTACAACCGCCCGTCGATGTCCGCCGGAATTTTCCCGGCAGCGAGGCTCAGGCTCAACGTCGGCTGATCGTCGGCACCTGGGTTGATGCGCAAAAACGGCCGATAGTCGTCTTGAACGGTTATTTCCCGCAGGGCGAGAGCCGCGAACACCCCGAAAAATTTCCGGCAAAGCAGAAGTTCTACGCCGACCTGCTCGCCTATCTGAAGTCTGATTTCAAGCCTTCTGACAATCTTCTGATCGTAGGCGACATGAACGTAGCCCCGACCGATCTCGATATCGGAATCGGCGACAAGAACGCTCAGCGCTGGCTGAAAACCGGAAAATGTTCGTTTCTGCCCGAAGAACGAGAATGGCTGAACCGCCTTCTGGAATGGGGCACGCGCGATCTCTACCGCGAACTGCACCCTGACTGCAACAAGTGGTTCAGCTGGTTCGACTACCGTTCAGGCGGCTTTGAAGATGAGCCGAAAAGAGGCCTGCGCATCGACCTGATGCTCGCGACTGCACCATTACGGGAGCGCTGCATCAGCGCCGCAATTGACTACGAGATCAGAGGCATGGAAAAACCTTCCGACCACGCACCGGTGCTGGTCAAATTCAGCTGAAAGCGGCCTTATCAGTCGCTGTGGCAGATATCGTAATCAGGGCAACGACCTTCTGAGGTCTGGCATTCAAGCAGGCCCTGGGTCTTGCCGGTGCAGGCGACTTTCATGCCGGTCTGGCGGCGCGATTTTCGGTTCAATTCGATCTTTTCCTTGCGCAGTTCTACAACTTCTTCATCTGTCAATCTTTTTGCCGGATTGAGCATATTGCCTGTCAGTCCTCCTGAGTTACATAATCAAGTCGGCATAGAGTAACGCTTCCGGCATTTTTTTTCAACTCTTTCTGATAAAATTCGCAGAGCACCGGTTGCTGTATATGATATAATCGACAGAACAACCTGAGAACAGCAAACAGAACATGACAGAACTGCCAGCCCCTTATCTAGCAGACTCGCTTGAGGCAATACCCTGCGGACATTCCTGCCGGGCACTCGATTTTCTCCAGCAGATTTATCATGCGGCGCCGGTGGGCATGGCCGTGGTTGATGACAATCTGGAAATTGTCAGGCTCAACCGCAAATTTGCCGACTTGCTCAGACTAGAGTCAGAAGCATGCATCGGCGTCAAAATCGGCAGACTTCTGCCAACACTGGCCAATAAACTTAGTCATCTGCTCAACGATGTATTGACGAACTTTGTTGCGCGAAGTGAGCAGGAATTCACTTTCCGGCT
>CAZMWO010000553.1:0-2726 GCA_964569565.1 uncultured bacterium
ACTGACCATGCATTCGGTTGTAACCTGTGCCGAGTGGTTTGAAAACAAGCTTTATATCGGGGGTGACGGAGGACTTACCATAGTCGACCCGGTAAGTGGACAAGCTTCGGCCGCCAGTGAACTGCCTGACGATTTTTTCGTTCGAGACCTTGTAATCAACGACAATTCACTTTTCATCGCAGGGTTTCCCGGCATCTATGCTCTTGAAAACACAGTCATTAAAACGGTTTATCGTGATGCGCAACTTCCAGTCAAGCTGGTTAACACGCTTGCGGTTACCGGCTACAACCGTCTGCTGATTGGAACTACCGGCAGCGGGCTGTTGCGCGGCAACGAAGATTCTGCCGTAATGTTACTTGGCACCCATGGACGCACAATACGAGATTTCGGCAGACAGGGCAACGAGCTCTGGATCATGCATGAAGACGGAATCCTCACCGGCCGTGGCGATAGCTTTGAACCACTTAATCTGCAGGTGCTGGCCGGCCGCCACCTGCGACGCATGGTAACAACCGAGCGCAATGTGTTCATCGGTACCGATGAGGGAGTTGTCGCCGGCTACCGTAATTCACGCAACTGGGTCTGGACGCTCCTCTCTGCCGGCAAACCCGGTTACGTCAACGATCTTATCGTTTCCGGAGAAAATCTGTTCATAGGCTCTGATGAAGGCGTTTATCGTTTCAACAAAGGGCGCATGGAAAGGCTTTCTTCGATTCCATGCCAGGCGCTGGCGCTTACCAGTTCTTTTCTGGCAGCAGTAAACCCCGATTCGATAATGATGTTTTACTTCACCGGGTCAGCCCAGGACACTGCCGGCACGGCAAAAATTCCCGAAATAGGAACCTTTACTCCGGTAATTCCGGTTGTCTCGCTGTTGCCATTGCCCGGCCTGCAGGTGGGCCGACTGCCGGACTTCCGACATCTTGACCAGGCAAGCGACACCAGAGCCCTCACCGAAAGTGCCGCGGCAACGGCAACTTTTTCGCCGCTTGAACGACCACATGTGCCTTTACCGACCGAACTGCAGAGACCTGTGTTTTCGGGAATCGCCCGCCGGGGCGAAAAATTTCTGCTTACCACCAGAAACCGCGGTGCCTGGATCTACGATGGCAGCAGCTGGTATCAGGTCGATGGCGTTCCGCAGACCGGCGCTCATGCGATGGCACGCAACAGCTCCAGCTGTTTTATTTACGGCGCTTCCGCCGGAATTTATCAGGTCATGGAAGACAGGACACAATTAATGCTCAGCGCGACAGACACTCATGATCTGCTGCATCTGAGCGCAAATGAAGACAACAGTCTGATGCTGCTTTTCCGCGATGGTACGATAAAACATGTTAAAGACGGCATTCTCCAGGAAAAATTGAAAATCCCTGACGAATTCACCGGTGAGTTTCATTCACTGTGGAAACCAGACGACCGCTATCTCGTCGTTGTCGACAAGGGTGTCCTGCTGCACGAGTCAGAAAATAAGTGGAATTTGGTCTTTTTCAAAGGGCGCCTGGACAACCTTAAAGTTGTTGCCACCGAACCCGGCCCCGACAAAAACCTGTTCATAGCACTCAATGACGGTCGCATATTTGAGTATGCTGCCGGCAAACTTGATTTTACCGGCGTGATCGATGACCAGCCGGTTTCGCTCAATTATGAAGGATGTCTCTGGGTCGCCGGCCGCGATTCCTTGTATTTTCTTGAGAATAAAATTTTTGTAACGACGCCTTTTCATACCAAAGATCTTATTCTAGGCGCTTTTCCCCAGATCGACAAAAACAGCCTCATGGTGTTCACCGACGCAGGGGTAAATTTGCTATCTGGACGACAATGATTTTGACGAGTAAAATTGCTCGTATAATCGCAAGATATTGCCGATACAATATGTGATAGCTACACTTTACCCGGAAATCCGCTGAATATGACCAAAGAATATCTGCCGGTATTTGCTGAAGAAATTTTTATCGTCAACCTTTATGGTACTGACGATGAAATAGAAGAATTCAACGATTTGATGAAGGCCAATCACATCGAGAAAAATCTCATGTCGATGGCTCTTATCATCGAGGAAATCAAACGGCGGAACTTTCTTAAGATCGGTTGGCACTGCTGTTGGCGCTGTCAGTATTACCAGAACTGCAAAATCAACTGGTATCGTGGCGAACGCAACATGGAAATGCGCAACTGCTGCACATATTGCCAGAATTTCTGGGACTGTCACAAAAAGTTCTGTGCCGAAAGCGGCCTGAACCAGAAAACCGAAGATTCTGACAAATAGATAAAGAGGTTACCATAACCTTATGGCAATATCGTCTGGACGAAACTACGCTTTTTTTCTGCGCACACTGCTGCTGGTTGCTGCGCTCATCTGCATGCAATCGAATGTCTACGCCGGACTGACCGTACAGGGTCCATCAGGGTTCATTCAGGTGCCTTCACATCGAACGATCGATGCCAAAGAAATCGAGCTGGCAGTTCACACAAGAATGTATAAAGTGCCGGTCACCGGCAAAGATTCGTCTCTCTCGCACATGGCCTTTGGCTTTTCCCCTTTTCGCGATTTTGAAATAGGCTTTCAAAAGGCCATGGACTCACGAAATACCGCTAACGACCCTGACCCGCTGATCAACTTTAAAGTACGTCTGCCGGCACTCGGCAGCGGTGAGTTGACCGAAATCGCAGTCGGCGGTGTTTTTGATACCAACCCGAATAATTATCACACCCTTTACTTTTCA
>CAZMWO010000554.1:0-2714 GCA_964569565.1 uncultured bacterium
CGCAGCAACAGCGTTGCGCAGAACGCCACTACTGTCAGTAATTTATATATGCTCGAACCGGTTCTGAAAATCGGTGCCATTGTCCTTCTCCTAGCTTTGAAAACCTGGCATTCAGCCAAACTGTAAGATTGCCTCGCTGCGCTCGCGATGACACGTTGACCATAAGCAGGCGCAGTACTTCTATTCTAATGCAATTCCTGACAAAATCAAATCTATCTCTGCTCTTGTCAGTTGCAGGGCATCGAAAATTACCGCATCGATTGCCTGGGCGACCGCTTCACCTGAGATAGCATGCCCGGCGAGCAGTTCAAGGCGACGCAGAACTTTTTCAGACATTACCGGCAGTGGCAGCTGTTCGAGATCGCCACGCAGTACTTTGCGGGTATTGAACTTTCTGGCAAAGACAAACTGCAGCAGTTTTGAGTTGAGAAGGCATAATATGGCTCTGATCGGATAATCAGCAAGTCTGGGAATAAGTATATTGGCGCTGTTGAGAGTCAGCGACTGCCGGTCGTCGTAAGCGAATGTCAGCCGGTTAGCAATGAACCTGTAGATCAGCTTTTCAGGGGCGCGATACCTGGTAACTGGCGCAACCTGCTGAAAAACTGATGGATCGAAGCGAATGTGAGACGTTGCCGGCCGCAGACAGTATGGCATGACATCGCTGCCGCGATAGACTGGTTCCATACCGGGTTCAGCGGTATTCGCAACATGCCGGCGGTTGTCTCCGGTAACTATGCCGAGCGCCCAGTCGGCGTTGTCGCGCAGTGTTCGATGGGGCAGCGAATATATTTTGTCGATGATCCGGTATTCATCTTCAGAGATCGAAATTGTGAATATACTGTTGTTATTGTTGGCAAATCCCGCCTGAGAGACTCTTTTTTCGAGACTGCCGCAATTTTTCAGGCGAATCGAGCTGCCCGCAACGGGCTTATCTTTGCGCAGATCCAGGCGTATTGTCTGTGTAAAGACCGATTTGAACGGGCGGTCGAGCGAGTGAACCGCGAGAATCTGCGTGTTGGCGAGAATATGGCGGCGAATGTCAGAATGCGCTCTGATATTGAGAAATGCTTCCGGCAGAATAAATGAAATTACCGCCCCAGATGCGGCCAGCTCAAGGCTTCGCGCCAGAAAGAACGAGAAAGATTCACCTGATTTGACCGCTGGAAAGCGCTGGCGCAGCCGCTGCAGCTGGTCGCCGGTAAAACTGGCGCCCCAGGGCGGGTTGCTGGCGATCAATGCAAACTGCCTGTTAAAGCCGCTGACATCGCAGAACGAAGTCTCAATATTCTGCAACATAGCGTCGGCATGATAAATCTGCGGCGCAAAATCGCGGCCGGGAAACGCCAGCAGCAGATTGATACGTGCTATTCTGACAGCGAGAAGGTCTGAGTCGATTCCGTAAAGCCGTCCTGGGTCGTAACCATGTCGTGCGGCGCGCAGCAGAAACTGGCCGGTGCCGCAGCAGGGGTCTAAAAAAGCGCCGGCCGGGCCGGCATGTTCATTGAAAATGTCATCGATCAACACCGCCGGCGTGTAAAACGAGCCTTTATATGCCTTGCTGCCAGCCTGCATGAGCGACTGGTAGATGATTCCGAGGGTGTCTTCGTGAGCCGCATCGGTGAGCGCGTCGAACAGCCTGGAACAGGCATTTCGGGCGGAAACCGAGAGCGGCAGAAGTTCTTGCCGCCAGGTGGCGAGTTCGTCTGTCAGAGGCTTGCGCCGACTCTCACAGCGGCAGACGGTTGTGAATAACCGGGCGCCGGCGTCGGCCAGTTCCCCGCGCAGAACCAGCTGTTTAAGGGCCAGTGCATACATGGCCTGGTTAATATCCAGAGTTTCTTCAAGAAAAATTCTTTGAATATCTGCTAATTCGTGGCTGAATGCCGGATTGTCAAGATATTCTGTCGGAACGCACGAGTTGCCGGCCCGCTTTTTGTTGGCGCGGCGCCGCAGCCGGTCGAGCTCGCCGACGGTGATGCGCTGTTTGAGCCCTTCGATGTCAGCCGCCAGAAACCTGCCGGCATTGCCGACAACTGGAGTGATATAGCCATGCCGGACCCAGTTTCTGACGGTAGCTTCAGAAACCTCGAGCAGACCGGCCGCCTGTCTGGTGTTTAGCAACTGCATGGCCCAAGCTTAACATTTTCCAGCGTCATGAAAAAGCTTCGCGAAAATTTTCAGTCATTGCCAGCTGCGCCCGCTCTGATTATCATCATAAATGAGTTACATCGACAGGAGCATGAATTGAAAATCAACATTATTCTCTATGTAGCTGACCAGCAGGCCAGCACAGGTTTTTATCAGGCCGTTTTAGCAAGGCAGCCGGATCTGAATGTTCCCGGCATGACAGAATTCAGGCTGTCTGAGACGTGCGTGCTTGGTTTAATGCCTGAGGCTGGAATCAGACGGCTGCTGGGCGAGAGCCTGCCCGATCCTGCTCGGGCGAGAGGTGTTCCGCGTGCCGAAGTCTACCTTACCGTCGATGACCCCGGGGCCTGGCATGCCCGCGCACTGGCTAACGGTGCCCGCGAGCTGAGCCCTCTGTCTTTGCGCAACTGGGGTGACGAAGTTGCCTACAGTCTCGATCCCGATGGACATGTGTTGTGCTTCGCCGCCCCCGCAGGTTCACAGGACTGAACGTTCTATATTATTCTGTCGGTGGGGAGTAATCGACTATCATGTTGTTGGCGATTTTGGGCTGATGATCGTTG
>CAZMWO010000555.1:0-603 GCA_964569565.1 uncultured bacterium
TTGACAAACGGCCGGTCAGGATCGGGCAAAACCAGCACCCATTCATCGTTGCCCAGCATAATCTTGACCCCGTCGAGCAAATGGGTTTCTTTGTCTTTCGCGAATTCCATGGCATAGCGCATGACTTTGCCCTTGTCTTCCCAGGGGCATGGAATGCGGCTGGCACGCGCATAAAAATCTGGAATGCCGTTGACAATCTCTGAAAGCGGCTTCTTGAGTAAAGAAATAAATTCAAACAGTTTCACGGTCGCGATCATGCCATCGAAAGCAGCCTGAAATGCCGGAAAGATAATGCCACCGCGGTCGTCGATACAGGTTTCGACCTTTTCGTTAATGGCTGCATCCATCAGGGCACGCTCGCTTGTCTTGGTGCGAATGATCGTGCCACCAAGCTTCGCGGCCATGCTTTCGAGCTGATGCGTCGCTGACACCGGCACCGCAATGCGCGCGCCCGGAATCAGTTCGAGCACCATTCTGGCCCAGACGGCCATCGCCTCGGCACCTTTGATTATGCGACCCTGATCGTCGATGAAGGTTATGTGCTCTGCCCCGTCACCCATGACGACACCAAGTGTCATACTGGCAACCGGCTGTCTTATCAAT
>CAZMWO010000555.1:613-2713 GCA_964569565.1 uncultured bacterium
CCATGACGACACCAAGATCGGCACCCAGTGACTTGACAATCGAAGCCACACTGGCGTGCGACTGCTCGGGCGTCACCATGGTCACGCGATTCTCGTCGTGATATGCGTTAAGAGTGATGACTTCACAGTTCAATTTACCGAGAAAAGTATTGAAAATACCGCTAGCCCCGCTGAAACAGTAGTCGAGCACCACTTTCAGGCGACGCTGGCTGATCGCGGTAACATCGAGACAGCGCAGAAGTTCTTCGCTGTAGTTTTCGGGAACGCGCGGCGGGAAGCTGATTTCACCGACTTCCGGAATCGAGACGCGGCGGAAATCTTCGCGATTGAAAAGGCGTTCGATCGACTTTTTCTGGGCAACCGAGATATCGCGGCCCTCGACATCGAAAATCTTGATTTCGATCTGGTTCGGATCGTCGCCGGAAAGTTTGACGTGCACGCCGCCACCACGCATGAATGCGCTCGGCTTGTAGCGTGCAACCGGTGCCGGGGTTACCCGCAGGTCGGCAACGTTTATACCGGCCGAACTCAGGCCACTGATTATGGCACGGTTAATGACCCGGCTGATCTTGTTGGAATCACGCGAGGTGATGATACTGGCTCCCTTCGGCAGCGTCGAGCCAAAGGCGGCACCGATCTTGGAGGCCATTTCCGGGGTGATCTCGATGTTGGCGAGACCGGCTATACCATAATCGCTGAACAGATTTCTGGTCCACTTGTCGCTCCAGATGATGCTGGAAAATACGGTCGAACCTTCTTCGACCTGCTTTTTCGGCCAGATCTTGACGTTTTCACGAATGATCGCGCCCTTGCCGATGCGGCATTCCTCGCTGATAATGGCGCCAGACTCAACCACGACCTTGTCCTGGATCAGCGTATTACCGCTGATGACCGATTCATAAATCTCGGCGTCTTCGCCGACGTGAACGCCATCCCAGAGTGTGCCGCCCTTGATTTTCGCATTTTTCTTAATGACGCAGCCATCGCCGAGCACGCAGTTTTCGAGGTCGACGCCATCTTCGATAACGCAGTTCTGGCCAATGATTACGCCGCCCTTGAACTTGACCTTGGCAGAGATATTCGAATTTTTGCCGACCCAGACATCACGACCGATGATATTGAGGCGATCTCCGGGAATCTGCAGTTTAACTTCGCCGTTGAGCACGTTTTTGTGTGCAAGCACGTATTCTTCGAGGTTGCCGATGTCTTTCCAGTAGCCTTCGGCGATGTAGCCGAAGAGAGGCAGACCTTCTTTGAGCATGAGAGGAAAAAGGTTTTTGCTGAAATCGAATTCGGTTTTGGCAGGTATATACTTGAAAATCTCAGGTTCGAGAATGTAGATGCCGGTGTTGATGGTATCTGAGAATACCTCGCCCCAGCTGGGCTTTTCGAGAAACCTGATGATCTTGCCATCATCTGCGGTAATCACAACGCCGTATTCAAGCGGGTTGGTGACTCGCGTCAAAACCATGGTCGCCATCGACTTCTTCTCGCGATGAAAACGGATCGCCTCAGAAAGGTCGAAATCAGTAAGAACGTCGCCAGAAATGATTATAAAAGGCTCATCCTTGAGCTTCTCTTCGGTATTTTTAACACTGCCGGCCGTGCCAAAATCGGCAGTCGCCATCTGGTATTCCATCTGAATATCGAAGTCGGTACCTTCACCGAAATATTTGGTAATGACTTCCGGCTGGAAATAGAGAATCGAACAGATGCGGTTGAAGCCGTATTGTTTGAGCAGATTGACTATGTGCTCCATCATCGGAACATTCGCCAGTGGCACCATAGGTTTGGGGATATTACAGGTTATCGGTCGCAGACGCGTACCGAAACCGCCGGCCATTATAACTGCTTTCATTTTCTTTCCTCACTCATTCCAATTCCTGTATTTGGGGACAACAAGCCCATGCAGACATTCTAGATTCAGCCCGGCAAATAGTCAACTTTGCTGAAAAAATTCTGCCGGCTTGACTTTTGTTGTCTGCAATCTTAAAGTTTAATGCTGATTCCGGCTCTAAATATAGGAGATTGTCGATGAACAGACGCCTGAACATGGTGCAGGTTTGCTTCACTGATGCCTGGGGCGGTCTCGAGATGAGC
>CAZMWO010000556.1:0-2710 GCA_964569565.1 uncultured bacterium
GCCCGGCAAAAGCAGAGACTCTCAGATTGAATTCTCAAACTCTTATGTGACAGAGAAGTAGTTCTCTGTCAAAAATGAATTGTAGGGTATATTGGTAAGAATTTACGCCTCCTAAAAAAGCAAACAAGGGCGCAGGCAGGCATCCCAAAAGCGTAAACTTCGAGCCAGGCACTATTGACTCAAAGCCACTTCTATAAACCGGAGCTATCGCCTGGGGAGAGTTGAAGCGTTGGGATCCTGCCGAGAGCCCGGATGTGCAATGCATGCTTGATATAATAACTTATTCAGCTTTTCGATAGAACCGGAAGGGCATAAAGGTCGCAAAGGTCGCATATTTGCTTAATAATACTTAAGGAAACACATCTTTTTTTTTGCTGCTGACTTTGCGATAATTGGATCGTGTGAAGTCGAATGCTCAACCTTTTCGAAAAGAGGTATTTGATATGAAACGAATGTTTCTGATACTTGTTCTGCTGTTGTTCTGCGTTGCCGCGCCATCGTTCGCAGCCTTTTGTCATCATTGCGGCAAACAGATGCCTGATGCCGCCAATTTCTGCCCGGCCTGCGGAACCGCTGCTGCCGGATCGTTCGAGAGCGCACCGCCGACGTCTGTGCCGACGCAGCCGACAAACGCACCTGTGGCTCAAACTCCAGCCGCCACTGCGAATGCGCCAGTCATGATCAGCGCACCAGTTGTCGTTCAGCCAACGACGCCGGTCACCGTCAGCCAGCCGACAGCTTATCCGGTCGAGATTTCTCTGGCCGATTACGATGCTGTCAACCAGATGGAGCTTCTGCTCACCAATACCAACTATGACGTTGCCAGCCGCGAGGCGCTCAAACTGCGCCGTCAGCACAATGACCGCATGTATGCCGTGTCGGCGCGCTACGCCGCTTATGGTAACTACCAGCGCCGCATTCATGACCTGCATGTGCAGAAATTCGACGCACTCGAAGCCTACCTCGAAGCCTGGAAAGGCGCCGAAAAAGGCCCGGACCGCGCACGCGCTCAGGCCGAAAAAGATCGCGCCCTCTTCATGCTTGCGCAGATAAACGAGGCCATCGATGTTATTCTCAGCGGTGGCGGTTCACTTTCTTCTATAGCCGAATCAGAAGAGATCGAGCGGCGCATGAAGCGCACCTCCGTAAACTACGTGGTAACGGCACCATACCTGCTGGTCGATAACCAGCGCCTGAACCGCAATGAGCCGATCTGGGTCATCGATGTCGTTTCAGGCTCGGCCAAAGTTCTGCACATGGGTCACAGTCGATCATCGCAGCCGATTTGCGGCTGGGTTTCGGTCTACGATCTCGAACGGCGCAGCAACTGGCGCTCTGATCCGGTTTTCTTCTACTCTTCGGCGCCGCCGCAGCCGCAGACTACCACCGTCATCTACCGCGAGCCCGAGCCCAAAGTCATCATCATCGCCGGCAAAAAGCGCTATCCCTACCGCCATCGCCCCTGGCCGCTTCCGCCACGCTACCCGCACGACCGAGGCGACAAGCATGATAAATACGATAAACATGACAGGCACGACAAAGACGACAGGCATGACAAACGCGATAAACACGATGACCGCCGCGGCCCCTACAAACACCACAGCTACGTCGTCGTCGACCCCAAATTCTGGTAAACCCAAAGTAAATCTGTAGACAACAGAGCCGCTTCACGTTTTGGTGGAGCGGCTCCTGCGCTAATCAGGCATCGTTTGTTTGTTCGTCATTCTGCGCGGAGCGAAGCGCAGTCGCAGGATCCAAAGAGTCCGATAATAAATGGATTCTGCGACTTCGCCTGCCGGCTCGCGCAGAATGACATTAATTTTGACCGGGAATTGCTGCTACCTGCCGTCTAAATTTGCGGGTTGTGGGTCTGGTAAGTATAATTATAAAATTATCGTAGTGTACACGCCTTGCAGTATAAAGCTCAGTCAATTGCTGCGAGGCCTGAAGACGGGATTGCTTTTTCGTAAGCTTGTGACGAGCGAAGCGAGGAATCGCTGAAGAAAAAGCAACCGGCTGATGGCCGAAGCCTTTGAATAAAACTGCTAAGCTTTAGAGGGCATGCAAAAGGTCAGTTTTCGGGAGTTGTATAATGAAAAAAACTGTTGGCCGGTTCGGGCTGGTAGCTGGTGTTTCTGGTTTTTTGATGCTTTCGGGTTTGACGCCGGCGGTAGCCGGTGATATTCAGCGCGCTTATCAGACGATGCAGCAGGCGCTGAGCGAATATCGTGATGTGGTTACCCAACAGGCCGACCAGAACCTGGTCAGGGTCAAGCGCGATGCCTATATGGCCGCTAAAACCGCTTACGAAAAACTCGCAAAGACAACCAGTCAGACCACAGAAAAAGTAAAAACGCCGATCACCGGTAAAACCGCAGCCCCCACCACGACTACGCCGGCATACGTGCGCGAAAAAGCTTCCTCGGAACTGACCACGCAGCAGGGCATCGAACGCACCATTCAAAAGGCGGTAAGCGGTGAGAAGGTCGTCGAAAAAGACCTTGATATATCATTTAAAGAGACGAATGATAACTCGCTCGAACTGCAGACCGGCGAGACTTTCTGGCAGTCGGTGACTAAAGATCTCAAGTCGGCAAAAAAGAGCATAACCATTCAGATGTTCGGCATGGAAGCCGATAAAACCGGCTGGGAATTCGCCAAACTGCTGGCGGAAAAATTCCACGGCGAAGCGGTAGCTCTTGATATGCTG
>CAZMWO010000557.1:0-1554 GCA_964569565.1 uncultured bacterium
GTGCTTGAAAACTCTTTCGAATTTCTTCGCGTATTTTCCGGTTTTTGCATTGTATGTTCTGACCTTGGCTCTGGCCGGAGACAAATCAAGGACGCGCATCCAGGAAGAATTAGGGGCGATAGCCGGCATGTGTATCACTGTGACGTTGTCGACCTTATTGGCTTTGTTGTGAAATTCGGATGACGAAGGGCCAATGTGCAGATGACCTGCCACCCAGAGAAACACCTGAGGATTCTTTTTGAGTATGGCACTTATCTTTGCATGCGGCTGGGCGCTGGCATTGAAGAAATTGAGCTGTCGGGGCTTTACATAACTGCCGGCGAGCGGGGCATGGCAGAATACTATCGTTGGCACGTCAGGGTTGTTTTTGAGAGTTTCTTTCAGGAAGTTGAGCGTTGCGGTCGAGAGGGCAACCAGATACCTGCTCTTCGTGTCGTCATTGGGCAGAAAAACCAGCAGATGACCGCCCATTTTGCGGGAAAAGCGCAGCGTTTTAAGTTTGAGCGCATTGCGGAAACGTTCGAGCTTGGCCTTGCGCTCGGCCGGTGAAGCGCGCACCTTCTTGCCTTCAGCGCTTAAATGGTCGCGATTTATGATGTCGTGATTGCCAGGAATTGCATAGATCGGCATTTTAAAACCGCTGACGACCTTTATCATATCAGAATACTCAGCTGGTGAGCCTATTGAATAGCAGAGGTCACCGGTTATTGCGACTGCATCGACATCAGGCAATTTATTAACCGCTTTTACCGCGGCATCCAGCATTTTCTGGTTGTCGTCTCTGACGTGCAGGTCGCTCAACACCGCAACTCTGGCCGGCTTGTCCGAACCGTCGAAGAACGCCGTTCTAACCGAAGCCGATGCCGTTGTGCCCGCCCCATCCTGCTTGAGCTGAAGTTTGTCTCCAGTCGCAAATGGATTTACCGACTCGGCAAAAACCGGCAGACCGTAAAGCGTAAGCAAAAAAGCGACAAACAGACTGAAATGAAGCATCCGCCGGTTAATAGACATAGTTCTGTTTCCTTAATTTCTTTATCTATAGCAACAACAACATTCTAATAAGTTTCGCTGAACCTGGACGAGTTTTATAACACTTCGCTCTGGTCAGACTTTGAGGATTTTGAGGACGCCGTTCCAGATGCCTTTTAAGAAATCGGTGATGACTCTGATCAGGTCCTTGATTACTTCTTTGGCATTCTCAGCGGCAGCTGAGGCGTCAGTGGAAGAGGCCTGATCGCTGTCGGAGTCAGCTTCCTGCTCTGAATCGACTTCTTCGTCTGCATCGGTGGCATCGTCGTCTGAACCGTAATCGACGGACGGGTCATCTTCGCCGACGTCGGCGTCGCCTTCTTCAATGTCGTCATCTTCAGGCTCTATCACGACGTCGTTGTCGTCAGAATCATCGTCAGCGTCATCATTTTTGTCTTTATCGTCGTCTTTATCTTTATCTTTGTCTTTGTCGTCTTTGTCGTCATTGCTGACTTTGTGCTTGAAAACTCTTTCGAATTTCTTCGCGTATTTTCCGGTTTTTGCATTGTAGGTTCTGACCCTGGC
>CAZMWO010000557.1:1564-2709 GCA_964569565.1 uncultured bacterium
CCGGGATCCTGGCAGTCGCGATGGCGCTCTTGCTCTGACCCTGGCCCTGGCCGGAGAAAGGTCGAGAATGCGCATCCAGGAAGAACCAGGGGTGATAGCCGGCGTATGAATTACCGTAACCTTGCCGACCTTGTTGGCCTTGTTATGATATTCGGGTGACGAAGGGCCGATGTGCAGATGGCCTGAAACCCAGAGAAACACCTGAGGATTCTTTTTGAGTATCGCGCTGATCTTTGCATGCGGCTGGGCGTTGGAATTGTAGAAGCCGAGTGAACGCGGCTTAACGTAGCTGCCGGCGAGCGGGCCATGGCAGAATACTATCGTTGGCACGTCAGGGTTCTTTTTGAGAGTTTCTTTCAGGAAGTTGAGCGTTGCGGTCGAGAGGGTAACCAGATGCTTGCCCTTCGGGTCGTCGTTAGGCAGAAAAACCAGCAGATGACCGCCCATTTTGCGGGTAAAGCGCAGTTTTTTGAGTTTGAGCGCCTTGCGGAAACGTTCAAGCTTGGCCTTGCGCTCGCTCGGTGATGTGCGCAGCTTCTTGCCTTCAGCGCCGAAATGGTCGCGATACAAGATGTCGTGGTTGCCGGGCGTCGCATAAATTGGCATTTTGAAGCGGCTGACAACTTTGATCATATCTGAATACTCTGCCGGTGAGCCTATTTTTTTGCAGAGGTCACCGGTTATCGCGACAGCATCGACATCAGGTAATTTATTAACCGCTTTTACCGCGGCATCCAGCATTTTCTGGTTATCGCCTCTGACATGCAGGTCGCTCAACACCGCAACTCTGGCCGGCTTGTCTGAACCATCAAAAAAAGCGATTCTGGCAGAAGCCGATGCCGTTGTGCCCGCCCCACCCTGTTTGAGCTGCAGCTGGTCACCAGTCGCAAATGGATTGACCGACTCGGCAAAAACCGGCAGACCGTAAAGCGCGAGCAAAAAGACGATAAGCAGACTGATATAACCCGACCGGCGATTAAAAGACATAAATTTGTCTCCTTGAGGTTCTTTATCTATATACTACCACCAACATTCAAAAAAGTTTCACAGAACAAAAACGCGATCAGGTAAACTCTAGTCCTCTGTCACATTTGAATTATGAGGTCGGTTTTTTATACAAAAGCGCGTTGATTTTTGTTAAGCCA
>CAZMWO010000558.1:0-2707 GCA_964569565.1 uncultured bacterium
CGAAATCGCAGTCGGCGGTGTTTTTGATACCAACCCGAATAATTATCACACCCTCTACTTTTCAGTCGGCGGCTTCGGGCTGGGGTGGAATTTCGGCGGGAACCCATGGTCGGGCATGGCCAATTACGGTGGATACGACCGGAAAAAACACGAACCCCAGTCATTGTGCCTGCTTATAGGTGCAGCCTACCCTGACAGACTGCCGGGCGAACGCGGGTATCGCGGACAATTTCTGCTCGACTACAATGGCGACGTGATCTCGGCCGGCTGGCGTTACAGTTCACACCGTGGTTTCTGGGTCGATGCGGCCGTTCACAGCAAAAGCAATTACGCAGATTTTTACGACTACCGCCCGCTTATTCTCGGCCTGGGAGCTAATTTTTAAGTTTCCGGCTTTTTTTGCCGAATCTCCGCGCAACTGATATAATATGCCATCTCTGATAAGGGGGTTGGCAAAATGAGGCTGTTCACTACCGAGGAAATGCGGGCTGCCGACCGGCATGCAATCGAAACAATAGGCATACCCGGTCTGGTTCTGATGGAAAATGCCGGCATAAAGGCCCTGATCACTCTTGAGAAGATACTGGGCGGCCTCAAAGGCAAAAGGTTTACCATCGTCTGCGGCAAAGGCAATAATGGCGGTGACGGCCTGGTGATTGCCCGCCATCTTTTTAACAATAACGTGGCAACGCAGGTATTCATAGTAGCCCCCCCCGAAGAAATGTCAGCAGAAGCCAGACAGAACTGTGAGATTCTGGCAAATATCGGGCTCGAACCAGCTCTGTTGAAAACCCGTCGCGATATAGACCGGCTGCGAATCGCCATGGAATTTTCTGAATGTGTCGTCGACTGCCTTTTCGGTATCGGCATCAAAGGCGACATTACCGGTTTTCCGGCAGACCTGGTGAGAGCCATGAATGATACCCGCGCCTGTCGTGTCGCGATAGATGTGCCATCGGGGCTTTGCGCAACCACCGGCAATCTTTCAGATCCATCTTTCAACGCACAATACACAATCACTCTGGGCGCTCCCAAAATCGGACTGTTCGTTTTTCCGGGTAAGCGTGCAGCTGGAGAAGTCTGGGTCGCCGACATTTCACTGCCGGAAGCCTCAGCTGCCAGTGCTGGCTGTCAACATTTTCTGCTGACCTCCGACATGGTTGCTTCCATTCTGCCGCCACGCGATGACGGCATGCACAAAGGCGATGGCGGAAAAACCCTGTTGCTGGCGGGCTCCGCCGAGTATCCGGGTGCCGGCATTATTGCCTCTTATGGAGCACTGCGATCGGGAACCGGAATCGTTCAGTTGCTGCTACCTGATTGTCTGCGCGGCAACCTTTCATGTCAGGTGCTACCGGAGGTAATTGTCAATTACCTGCCTTCGCATGACGGAGGATTTGCGATAGACGCCGGCCAGGCCGGCGAACTGTCGGGTTATACGGGATGTTTGCTGGTCGGTCCGGGTTGGGGCCGCAGTAATTCGCGGGCCGAGTCATTGAAACAGGTGCTGAAAAGCTGGAAAAACCTGGCAGTAGCAGACGCCGATGCCCTCAACCTGATCAGCGATCACAAACTTCTCAAGCATGCTGCCGGGCCTCTTATACTGACACCTCATGTCGGTGAAATGGCCAGACTCACCGGAAAAACCATCGACGAGATAAAGGGCGACCATATCGGAATTGCACGTGAGTTCGCCGTAAAGCACAAGCTCCTGGTGGTTTTGAAATCGGCCGTAACAGTTATAGCAGACCCGGGCGGCAATGTATTTATCTGTAGCCGTCCCAATTCAGGAATGGCCAGGGGTGGCAGCGGAGATCTGCTGGCCGGACTGATCTGCGGCCTCGCGGCGTCTGGCATAAGTCCCTTGCACGCGGCGATTGCCGGTGTCTTTCTGCTAGCAGAGGCCGGTGAAATAGCGAGAAACGAGCTCGGCGCCGATGCCATGACAGTCAGCGAAACCGCCTCATATATTCCAGCCGCCTTTAAAAAATTGCGTGGCAATGAACCTGTAAACAACAGTTAAAAAATGTTGGATATTTTTTAATGCACAGTGCATAATGAGTGAACAACAAAATATCCTGGAAGCGGGTAATAGATTTGATAGGAATAACATTTATCGGTTCCGGCAGCAAAGGTAACTGCGCCCTGCTGGAACTTTCAGGCAGATACTATCTGCTCGATGCCGGTCTTTCATGCAAGCGTGTTAAGGAGTATCTTGAAGATCGCGGAATAGGATTCGAAGATCTTTCCGGTATATTCATAACACATGAACACGAGGATCACATAAGAGGATTACGGGTTCTGTTGAGTCGCCGGACCGACCTGCCGGTTTACTGCACCCGTGGCACCATGTGCGCCCTTGATTCAAAAAACATTGAGGTCGCCAACCACGTCGAACTGATGTATGGGCGCAACCTTGAACTCGACAAATGCAGTTGTCTGCCCTTCAAGGTTCCGCATGATGCCACCGAACCGGCAGGACTAAGATTTTCTTCGACCGACAAAGTGATGTGCCTGGCAACCGATCTGGGGCACGTCACCCCCGAAGTGATAGAGCACATGAAGGATGCTGACCTTGTCTGCATCGAAAGCAATTACGACGAAGACATGTTGCGCAGCTGCTCATATCCGACCTGGCTGAAACGCAGAATCAGAAGCCCCATGGGGCACCTGCCCAATGAAGGCGTGCGCGGAATACTGTCGCGGA
>CAZMWO010000559.1:0-2704 GCA_964569565.1 uncultured bacterium
ATCATCGAAACCGCCAGAATTACTTTATTGGCAGCAGGAATCAACGAAAACAACAGTTCAGAATGAATTTTGCCAGAATTTTTCACACCATCAGATGGCTGAAACCGTCGCAGGTTCTCGGCCGGCCATGGTTCACGCTCAAACGCAGGCTGCTTTCTGCCGGCAGCCCGGGCAAGCTCAGCCAGCTGGCCTGCGAACTCAAGGGGCAACTGCCGCTCGATCGTCAGGCGTCTTTTGAATTAAGCTTTCTCAATAAGGCCCGCAAGTTCGTTCCGGCAGAAATGAAGTGGCACAGCCGCGAATTTCCGGCCGACACCGAAAAGCTCTGGCTTTACAACCTGAACTATTTCAACTGGCTTTTCGACGGGCAACTTGACGGCCTGCCCCAGCTGCATCTTTATCTGATGCTTGACTGGATCGAAAAAAACGATTCAAGTCGCAGTGAAACCTGGGAGCCTTATGTCATTTCGCGCCGTCTGTGCAACTGGGTAATGTGGCTGCAGAATCAGACCAACCCGGCCGACCCTTATTACGACTGCATTCTACAGTCGCTGACCGGGCAATGCCGGCGGCTCTGGTTCGACCTCGAATATCACCTGCAGGCCAACCATCTGCTCGAGAACCTGCGGGCGCTGTTTGTGGCCACGGTTTTTCTGGCCGAGAAGACAGGCGAGTTGACAAATGATCTCGAGCAACGCCTGGAATACTGTGCAAAAGAGCTCATAGAACAGATAAGACTCCAGTTTTTTGCGGACGGAGGGCATTTTGAGCGCAGTCCGATGTATCATCTCGAAATGCTCGATGCGGTCGAAGCGGTAAGGCTTGCCAACCGACGGTTACTGAAGTTTGCACAATCCGATAGCCCGCTACAGAAGCAGTCCAAAGTCCTCGAGATCTTATGTGAAGACAAAGTGCCATTATTGCGCGACTGGCTGGCAGTCATGACCCACCCTGACGGCAAGATAGCGCAGTTCAATGATGCAACGATGAAAGCCGGCATCAGCCGCAAGGGCCGGCCGATGAACTATCTGCTCGACAGTTCGGGTTTTTTCGTACGACGCACTGAAAACAGCTATTTTGTGCTGAGCTGCGGCGATCCCTCGCCGGCTTTTCAGCCCGGCCATACGCATTGCGATATCATGTCATTCGAGCTTTCGCTGGCGGGCCTGCGCTGCCTTGTCGACACCGGCTGCGGCTCTTACCAGAATGCGCAGATCCGAGAAGAGTGCCGACGAACTGCCGCCCACAACCTGCCGATGATCGAGCATGCCGAGCAGTCTGACATCTGGGCGCAATTCCGCATTGGCAAGCGCGCCAGAGTGGTTCACCGATACTTTGATTCGGAGCACAACCGATTCGAGATGGAAATGCTCGACCAGTATGAACAGCGCTACCGGCGTGAAATCATATTTGGCGATGATTCGATCAAGATCAGAGATCGCATGTTCGACCGCCGCGTAACGGGCACCTTCATTTCGCTGCTGCATCTGGCCCCGCAGGTGCAGGTAGTGCCTGGTAACGAACCCGGCGCCTATGACTTTGCAATTGGTAACTGCGAATTCAGGTTGGCGACTTCGGCGCGCCTGCGCTTCGAAGGCTATGTCTGGTACCCGGATTTCGGCTTGCCGGTAAAAGCCGAGAAGCTTATACTGAGCAATCATGAGACCGAGGCCATAGATTATGTCATCAGCTGGAAAACCGCTTAGAATATTATTTGTCACGCAATTCTACTACCCCGACGTCACCGCCTGTGCTTTTCGTATGCACGAAACTGCACAACTCCTCGCAAAGCTGGGCTGCGAAGTCGAGGTAATCGCCGGTGAACCACATAAGGGCGATCTCGGGCAGCAGATAGACGATGGCCAGGTCAAAGTCAGCCGGGTAAAGCTTTTCAAATATGAAGGAAAGGGTAAATGGAACTACATCGCCCACTACCTGTCGTTCATGTTTGGCGCTATTAAAGCGTCAAAGCGACACCGCGGGCATTTCGACGTGATCTGGGCCTCTAGTCCGCCTCTTTTTACAGGCATCGCCGGCTGGGTAATCGCAAAGCTCAAGCGCACGCGCCTCTGTCTGGATATTCGCGATATCTGGCCCGAATCAGCGGTTGTCGCCGGCCAGATAAGTGGCACCGGGTTTCTTTTCAAGGCCGCCAAAGTCGTCGAGTGGCTGCTCTATCGCCTGGCTGACCGCCTGACCTGTGTAGCCCGGCCAATGGCTGATTATATCGAAAAGACTTCAGGTGGGCGCCGGCCTGACATCATATATAACGCGATTCCCGGCAGCATGGTTGCCGAGCAGGCTCTGCCCATCGACCACAAGCCTGATCCCATGCGCATACTCTATATCGGCAACATGGGTTACTGTCAGAACCTTTCGCTGGTAATCGAAGCGGCCTCATTACTGGCAGCTGAGGGCAACCGGCAGATAAAATTTGTGCTGGTCGGCAATGGCATCGAAAAACCATTGCTCGAAGAAGCCGTTAAAAGCCGGCAGCTCGACAATGTCGAAATTCACGGCATTGTCAGCAAAGAACGCGCGATCGGGATGATACGCGAAACCCATGCGCTGATGCTGCATCTTAAGGATGATGGCACCATGGATAAGACGATTCCGTCGAAGGTATTCGACTACATGGCCGGCGGCCGCCCTATTCTCTACGGCCTCAAGGGCGAAGCCTGTAATATTCTCGCTTCGGTAGCCG
>CAZMWO010000560.1:0-2693 GCA_964569565.1 uncultured bacterium
CGCTCTGAGCAAGGCCCGATTCGAGTTCGACTGGGCCGAGCAGTTCCGTCTGTCGCTCGACCCCGATGTCATAGTTAGGCGCATTCTCGAAGGCAGGGCGCGGCATATCGATCTTTGTCGAATATCGCATCAGGCGGCTGACAGTGAGTGTGAGGTAACCAGATATTTTTCCTGCTCTGCCAACTTCGGACTGGGAGCAGCAATTGCGCGCGGTTCTAATACCGGTCTGCGCAAACGTTTCGGCGATTTCATCGGCACTCTGCTGTCGATGCTCGACGCAATCAGAAACTACAACCCACCGCAGTTCAGGCTCAAAATCGACGGTTTTGAGCACAGGTTCGCTCTGGTGCATAACATCTTCGTCGGCAAGAACCCTTTCGTTGCGAGTGGTATCAGGCTTAAAATCGATATCGCCGCCGATGATGGCAAAATGTATCTGGTCTCGCTGCATGGCATATCGAGGTTCCGGCTGCTTTCTGTGCTGCCACGGGTCTACACCGGGTCTTTCTGCCATGAATTCAAGCCGATATTCTGTAATCGCGTAGAGATTGCAGAAGGCGGCACAGCCAACGAAGTTGAATACGACGGCGATCCACAGGGCAGACTACCCGCGTGCATCGAAGTAGTTCCTCGACTGCTGCCGCTTCTTGGTAGTTGAACGGCACGATGTTGACAACGCCATGAAACGGAGGCTTACCGATGGATGAATTCAAAGCGATAAAAGCTATGGCTGCGGCGTTCGAGCGCTCACCAGCACAGCAAAATTCGCTGTTCGAGTCTGATGCCGAAATTTTCAGTATCGGGGCAACTCGACTGGCAATCACTACCGACGAATTCTGCGAAGAAGAAGATGGATTCAGAGCAACGAACATCAAACAGCTTGGCTGGAACCTGGTTGCCGCGACACTCAGTGACCTGGCCGCCACCGGCGCCGACCCCGCGTTCTTTCTGCATGTGCTTGGACTACCAGAGCGTGATTTTGAGTACTTCGCCAGCGAACTGACACGAGGCATAAACTCTGCGCTCAAGGCTGGCGGCTGTTATCTGCTTGGTGGCGACACCTCATGCAGCGAGCACTGGCGCTACGTCGGCACTGCCATCGGCACTTTCAGAGGTGAACCTCTGTTAAGAAGCACTGAAGCAGACCGCCTGCTGCTCTATGCAACCGGCAGTTTCGGCGATGGCAACCTGTCGGCGCTAAACCCGGCTTATCAGGCGAAGTTTGAGCTGCACCATGATTTCATGCGCCGGGTCAGGCCTTTTCTCGGTCTGGGCATGGACAGCAGCGATGGCCTGCGTAACACATTGGCCACATTGTGCATGGTAAATCCATCTGCTAAAATTACGATAAACGCCGATGCCGTGCCGGTACACCCTGATGTCACCGCCTTCTGCCAGTCGGCCGGCATGCCGGAGCATGGCTTCTTTCTGGGCTCTGGCGGCGAGTATGAACTGGTTGTCGGCGTTTACCCCGACCAGCGTGAAGCCTTCGAAAAAGCCTGCCAGTCAGGCGAAGCCACCTGTATCGGCAGTCTGGAAAAATCAGAACAGCCCGGCCTGTTCTGGCAGAAAGCTGTCAAAAGCCGGGCAAAGCCAGATATACCACTACAAATCGATCCGCGCTTCCACAAAGATCGCCAGGCCTATATAGAAGAAATCCTCAAAGTCACCCGTCTCCTGTTCGGCTAGTCGACTTCTGTCGAAAACTAAATAGCATTCTGTTTGAACATTTCTTGAAATTGGCCTATAACTTTAATCCTGGACGTAGTTAATCGACAGAGAAGGTAAGATTCTGTGCAGGCAGCAATTGAAATTAAAAAGGCGCTCGAACTGCAGCAGCGCGGCGCGTTGCTGGTAGATGTCAGGTCGCCGGCTGAGTATGCCGAGACGACGATTCCAGGCGCGATCAACGTGCCGATTTTTGATAATGCGGAACGGGCGGTAGTCGGCACCATTTATAGCCAGATCGGGCAGCGCGAGGCACGCCGGCGGGCGATCGAGATAGCGTCACCAAAGATACCGCAGATTCTCAAGCAGATAGATGATGCGCGAACTCCGGATTCGCCGCCGGCGATAATTTTCTGCTGGCGCGGTGGCGCGCGTTCGCTGGCGATTACCAGCTTTCTCGATCTCGCCGGGATTCCGGCGCTGCAGCTGGCCGGCGGACACAAAGCTTTTCGACGCTACATCAACGAATATTTTGCCGAAGCCGATTTTGCAAGAATGCTGGTAGTGCGTGGCCCGACCGGTGTTGGCAAAACCCAGCTGCTGAGGCGTATAGTGCAGGAAAAATTTCCGGTCGTCGATCTCGAAGGTCTGGCCAACCACCGTGGCAGCGCATTTGGCGCTCTTGGTCTCGGTGATCAGCCAGGCCAGAAGATGTTCGAAGCCCGTCTCTGGCAGAGGCTCGAACAACTGTGCCGCGATGAATATCTGCTGACCGAGGGTGAGAGCAAGCACATTGGCAAAGTGGTCATACCTGAACGACTGCATCAGGCAATGCTCGCCGGCGTCAGCATCTGGGTCGAAGCCCCGCTTGAATACCGGATTCAGGTGATATTACAGGATTATCCGGCCCGCGACTCGATGGCCGAAGCGTTCAAACCGGCTATCGGTGCGTTAAAAGAAAGACTCGGCAAACAGGTTGTTGCCGAACTGCTAGATCTGCTCGAGCAAAGAGAGTGGCCAGAGCT
>CAZMWO010000561.1:0-2688 GCA_964569565.1 uncultured bacterium
CGAATCGCTGGAGCACCCGGCAGCATCTATCCTGATGCTGCCAAGTATAGCTGACCTCCTGTCAGCAAAAAAGCAACCCGGCTGAAGGCCGAAGCTACTGTGTCAAATGCAAACAATAACTATTTCTATCTAAGCAAATTTCTGGCGGATAAGCTCGGCGATGTTGGAAGGCAGAAGATCTTCGATCTGACCGCCGTAGCGGGCGACTTCCTTGGCTATGCTCGAGCTCAGAAACGAAAATTTCGGCGACGACATGAGAAAAACCGTTTCGGTATCGGGCGAAAGCTGATGATTAACCGAATACATCTGCATTTCATACTCGTAGTCAGAAACGGCGCGCAGCCCCCTGATGATGGCGCAGGCACCGGCACTGCGACAGAAATCGACCAGCAGGCCATTGAAATGAATGACTCTGATGTTCTCGTTGTCTTTGACCACT
This sequence comes from uncultured bacterium, assembly GCA_964569565.1. Lineage (GTDB taxonomy): Bacteria > Muiribacteriota > Ozemobacteria > Ozemobacterales > Ozemobacteraceae > Rifleibacterium. The sequence continues at coordinate 440 of CAZMWO010000561.1, forward strand.
TCGCTGATCATCTCGACCCGTTCTTCCGGCGAGAACAGACACTTTTTGGCCGGGTGCACGAGCACTCCGACGATAATATGGTCGAACAGCGCAGAAGCGCGCTGCAGAATATCAAGATGCCCGTTGGTAAACGGATCGAAACTACCAGGATAAATCGCTACCCGCATTTGTCACCTTTTGATAAAAGCCAAGCTGCTGCATCAGCCCCCTGAACGCCACGATCGGAAATCCCACCACATTGAAATAACAACCCTCGACCCTCTCGACGAACAGCGCGGCGTGGCCCTGAATGCCATAAGCACCGGCCTTGTCGTAAGGCTCGCTGGTGTCTAAATACATATCGACATCTTTGCGCGAGAGTTCACGAAAAAACACATGTGTCACCTCGGCGCAGCTGAAAGTGCGAAAACCCTCGGCATCGACGACCGAAACACCGGTTATCACCCGATGCCGACGCCCAGACAGTGAGAACAGCATTTCGGCCGCATGGGCGCGATCGCGCGGCTTCCCGAGAATGCTGTCGCCCTGCACGACAATGGTGTCAGCGCCAATCACCAGACCCTTACGCAAAGTGCCCGAGGCATGAAAAGCCTTGAGCCCGGCCAGTTTGGCGGCAGCCTGTTCGGGTGTCATGTCAACGATGTCAGAGTGCTTTTCTTCATACGGCGAATCGATAACTTCAAAATCTATGCCGAGCCCGGCGAGAATTTCGCGGCGGCGCGGTGATTTTGAGGCAAGATAGATGGGCGGCAGGTTGTGCGACATCAGGGTGTTCTCCTTAGCAGTTCCTGGGTGACTTTGGCGACGATGAGTCCGGAAGGCAGCGCCACCCAGATCATCAGTGCCAGGTGTAACCATATCGACATATTCGAAGCGAACATGAACTGTACTACGGCAAGTTGCGCAGAATTATTAACCAATGCCCCGAAAACACTTAAAGTCGCCAGTCCGGCGGCGGGAAAAAGCCGGCGCAGAATGGTCATGCTGGCTGCCGCACTGGTTGCCCCGGCGAATGATATGAGATGCACCGGCGACAGCAGGCTGCCCATAAACAGAGCCGCAATCGCAGTTCGCAGCACGGCCACGCTCATTGCAGCCGAAGCCGAAAGCCGCAGCAGCGCGTAAAGCGTCATGGCATTGGCAAGTCCGGGCTTGAGCCAGGGCAGAAAACGCGGCAGCGGCGACTCGATGACCTGCAAAGCAGCCGCTGAAGCGACCAGCACGGCAGTAAGTGCCAGCCGGCCGGTAGATCCGGCTATTCGATTGCCGTCTTGTCCTGCCGGTTGCTCCTGTATTTGCTGTTGTTCGCTCATCATCTGGTTACCGCATCGACCTGCTGTCTGCCATCTACCTGCGGTTCGACGACAATGCCGTTAGGCACGCAGATCAGGCTCGACCTGTCGGTCCAGCCCATGTTAACACAGGTCTTACAGGGGCACGAAGAAGATTTGATACGAATTCTATTGTCGCTCCCCCACTCTATAAACGCCGGCCCGGTTCGCCCGCGAATTTCGACCGGCTGCGCCTGCGGTTCGCTGAAGATCATTTCCTGCGGCGGCTCGGTCAGAATCCTTACGCGGCAGGCCCCGCTGAAACCAGATCCGCCGTCGTAATTATGACCGGCCCAGGCGAGCAGCGACACGGCCAGCAGCGCCAGCATTATCAGCCAGTCATGCTTTCCGGCGAAAAGTGGCGGTACATTGTTTTTCATTGCGCTTTAACCTGGCTGAAATACTGCCGTCCGGCGCTGCTTATATGAATTGTTCCGGTCGAAGTCAGAAAAAGCGCAGCGAGATTACGCTCTTCAACCCATTTGAAAGCGATTTCCGGCGGCATCGCAAAAACCGCCGTGCTCAAGGCATCGGCCGCCACCGGCTCACTGGCGATTATGGTAACCGAAGAATAGTAATCTACCGGCCGGCCGCTGTGCGGGTTCATAATGTGGCCGTAGCGTTTACCATCGACGGTTATAAAACGCTCGTAATCGCCAGAGGTCGAAATGGCAAGCGGCGTGCGCGTCTCAACCAGCGCCAGAGTGTCGTTATCACGAGGATCGCGCACCGCGATGCGCCATGGGGTTTTATCAGGCTTGCTGCCCTCGATCCAGATGTCACCGGCATCGTCGATCAGAAAGCCGCCGCAGCCAGCCTCTCTGAGCACACGCGCTGCCTTTTCTATAGCGTAGCCGCCGGCGATACCGCCAAGGTCAAGCAGACTGCCCGAAGCAAGAACAAATCCCGGTGCGCTCT
>CAZMWO010000562.1:0-2686 GCA_964569565.1 uncultured bacterium
TCGGCGCCAAGTTCGCTTGTCTGACGTTTTACCCAGGCACCGAGCTGATTGGCAAATGGTGCCCAGAAGTCTATGCGCTCTGACTGTTGCTTGAACTTGCCGGCAATTTCTGTGGCCGTTCTGGCATCAGACAGCATGAATACAATAAAAGTATCAGCAGGAATACCGCCCTGAGAAAGTTTGTCCAGAAAGTCGCGGCGCTGTTTTGCTGTTGCAGTATCTATATCCTGCACCAGAAACAATCTTGGACTCGAATTGAAGGTGAAGCTGAAGATCTGCTGCAGCAGATCGGGCAGTTCTCTGGCGCTGCTTCCGGCTCTTGTTACATTGTCGCGGCGGTCTTCTTCAGGAACAAGGCTCTGCGCCATGCCTGAAAAAGCTTTTTCCTTGAGAAAATTTTCGGGACCGGCAAAGATCAGAACCGGGTAGCTGAGCCTGCCGGTTTTTATAAGCTTTTCAAAGGCTGTAAGATCCAAGGTTTTTCCTGTTCAAAAAAAGTCGGGCCTGCATTTATATGCAGGCCCGACGTCTTTTACAGATAACTGTTCTGCATGAAGGCTTTGTAGGCGCTCACTGAGTAATGATAATCGACTTTCGAAATCAGCTCGAAGGGCGAATGCAGGCTGAGAGTGGGCAAAGAGATGTCTACCACGTTCATGTTAAGGTTGGCGAGCAGATATGCAACTGTACCGCCGCCGCCTTCGTCAACCTTGCCCATTTCTCCGAACTGGTAGGGGATGTTCTCGCGACTGAGCATACGGCGTATGTAGGCGAGGTATTCGATGTCAGCTTCGCTGCTCCCTGATTTGCCGGCCGAACCTGAATGTTTGGTAATCCAGACACCTTTGCCGACTACGCCGGAATTGAGAGGATCGTAGGCTCCTTCAAATGTCGGATCTATCGGAGCGTTAGTGTCAGCCGAGAGAACCATCGTCGATCTGATCGCGCTGCGAATGGTTGCAAATGAACTGTCGCCGGCCGTCGCTTCAGTCAGCATGCCAAGAAAATCAGTCGTGAGCATTGACTGAGCTCCGTTTGGTCCGGCAGAACCTATTTCTTCCTTGTCGTAGAACATTACGGCGGCGGTGTGTTCGGGAATGCCCATTTCGGTAATGGCAGCCAGAGCTGCTCCAACGCAGGCGCGGTCGTCATGGCCATAGGCACCAATCATGGCACGGTCAAAGCCGACTTCGCTGGCAGGAATGGCAGGAACAGCACGAATCTCTGCCCAGGCTACATCTTCTTCGGTGAGCTTGAAATTCTTTTCCAGATAATCGATGACAGCATTTTTTATGCGGTTGGGCGTTTCAGCTTCCTGATTTTTTTCGAGCTGGCGCGGGCGATGTCCTACCACGATGTTGAGTTCTTCGCCGGTCAGAACTTCTGCGGTTTTGCGCTCATACTGAACCTTTTTCCCGATATGAGGAGCGACATCGGTAATGGTGAAAACCGGTTCGCCGGCCTTTTCGCCAATCACAAAACTGAGGTTGCGGCCACTTTTGTCTATTGCAAAAATATGCAGCGAAAGAGGTATTGCTGCCCACTGAAACTTCTTTATGCCGCCGTAGTAATGGGTTTTAAAGAGTGCCAGCCCATGCTTTTCATAGAGCGGCTGGGCTTTAACGTCGATTCTGGGAACATCGAGATGAGCGGCGATATATCTGAAACCCTCGCTGACCGGTCTTTTGCCGATAACAGCCAGGCCCATGGCGCGATTTTTATTGATGAAATATACTTTGCTGCCGGGTTTCAGCTTTTTTCCGGTGCCCAGCGGGGCAAGGGGCTTGAAGCCATGCCTGTCTACTATCTTTTGAATGTATTCTATCGTGCCACGCTCTGTTTTGCAGCGCGAGACAAATTCGAGATAATCCTGGCAGCGCTTTTCCAGAAGCTTGAGCTCGTTATCTTTGATTTTGTCCCAGGCGCTTTCAACTTTAAAAACTGCTGTGCCTTTTGTAATTCCGGTTTTTTTTGGCATATATTCCTTCCTTCTTTGATGCGTGTAAGGTATGTAACTGCGACATACTATCATATTTGTCAAAATGCTGGTAGACTATCCGAAAGCTTTGAATATATAATGCATTCCATCGCACACTATGCAGAGTAGCCAATGACAACCTTAACTTTTTCACAGGAATTCAACAAACTAGCTCTCCGATTACAGAAAGTCATAGTAGGCAAACCGGCACAGATTGAAAAGACTCTAGTCTGTCTGCTTGCTGACGGCCATCTGTTGCTTGAAGATATGCCGGGAGTCGGCAAAACAACTCTGGCGTCAGCATTGGCAATTTCGATCGGTGGCGCCTTCAGCCGTATACAGTTTACCGCTGATCTTTTGCCTTCAGATATTCTGGGTTCGCGTATTTACAGGCGCCAGATAGAACAGTTTGAATTCGTAAAGGGCCCGATCTTTTCGAACGTCGTGCTGGCCGATGAGCTTAATCGCGCGCCACCAAAGACTCAGAGCGCGCTTCTACAGGCAATGAACGATTTTTCGGTAAGCGTCGAAAAGAATCACTTTGATCTGGCGCGGCCTTTCATGGTTATTGCGACGCAGAATCCCAAGGGCTTCCATGGAACCTATCCATTGCCAGAATCTCAGCGAGACCGCTTTATGATGCGCATTTCATTAGGTTATCCCTCTGAAATTGAAGAGGTTGAGATTCTCAAAATTCATCATGGCAGA
>CAZMWO010000563.1:0-2671 GCA_964569565.1 uncultured bacterium
CAGGGCAAACGCATTAAAATGTGAGCAAAGATCAACAAAGGGCGCAGGCGGGCATTCTTCGCCAGGGATGGCGATTATGACCGGCGCGACAGGATGTCAAGCGCCGGGCCTCATAAGCGTAAGCTTGTGAGCCGAGCACATTTTGACTCAAAGGCTCCAGCAATCGAGTAGTCGATGAGGCGAATCGCTGGAGCGTTGAGATCCCGCCGAGAGCCCGGGTTATAGAATGAAATTCTGGTATTCAATGTATTAAATTCATTCATTTTTGAAGTTTTAGTGCGTTTGCCCTGGCGTGCGATGAGGAAACTGGTTTTTTTGTGGCCTTCCGGTGTATCATGACGCAAAAGGGTACAGTGCCGGGGAGGTTTGTGATGCTGCTTCTGTCAGAGTTGCAAAGGGTCGGCAGATCTGGTTGTCTGCTCATGATTCTGTTGTTCTCAAGTTCTCTGTCGGCTGCCGATGATCAATCGGTCATACTGCGCTACAGCCTCGAGCAGCTTGAGGCGGTGACGGCTTCGGCGCCGCAGCAGGCGCCCGACGGGACGGTAACGCCTGAACAGCCGGTGCCGACCCCACGTCGGGGTGATGGCGAAGAGGCGCTCAGGCAGCTGTTGCAGCTCGCCGGCAAAAAAGAGCGCAAAATCATCGAGAAGATTCTCGAAGTTGGTGAGCAGACCGGCAGAATCAAGGTCGCGAAGATCAAAGAAAAACTTTCGCGCATCAATGTGCCGGCGGTTGTCGAGCTTTATCGTGATGTAAAGACTCTCAAGCTCGCGAAGCTGGATGCTGAGCGCATTCAAAGAATTCAGGCCCGACTGGGCGAAATCGATGCAACACTGGCGGGAAAAGGCCTGAGCAGTCGCGAAGCCGGCGACCTGGCATTCTTCGCCGGCATGGCGCGCGACCGCCTTGCAGCTCAGGCGGCAGACCGTCGCGAAAAAGAGCGCCTGCGCCGGGAAGCAGCAGCCAGTTATCAACAGAGTGTAGATAAGCTAACTGGCGAGAATGACCTGCCCAGCCGCGAAAAGATCGCCGATGCCAGCGAACGCATCGTCGGCCTGAATTATGAATTCGGCAATCTTGTGCCGCTGGCTCCGGCAAAGGGCAACGGCAAGGTCTTTATGACTTCTGATTATGGTATGCGTGTACACCCGGTTTCGAAGGTGCGACGCTTTCACGCCGGAATCGATCTTGCCGGCTGGAAATGTGACGGCTGGCCGGTTGTGGCGGTCGGCCCGGGCCGCGTCATCAGCAGCGGCTGGGACGGCGGTTACGGTTATGCTGTAGTTGTCGCGCACAATCTCGATGAGCAGAATCTTTTCACCCGCTACGCCCATCTGCGCAAAGCCGGCCGGCCGGGCATAGGCGCTGTGGTTAAGCCCGGCGACAGGGTGGGGCTCTGCAACAATACCGGCGTATCGACCGGTTCTCATCTGCATTTCGAAATCCGCAGAAATTCAGAAAGTGGCCCATCAACTGACCCCAAGCCTTATCTGCCCGCAATCGAGAAACTGAAATGAGGTTTTTTCCTATTATGAAAACGCCAGAATCAGAAGTAAATTCTGACATCAGCTTTATCAGACTGCTGGAATCTATCTGCAGTTCGCTCGTGTACATCCGACCGTCGGGCCGTTCTCAATCTGCAAATGCCTATGTGTCGCAGAGGCATTTTGCTCGCTCATTTTGTACGGCATTGTTTGCCGCTCTTTGTTTTTTTGCCTTTGCCACAGGCGCTGGTGCGCAAACTCTCGACCCGGCCGCACCGCCGACCGGTGATCTCGACTATGCCGAAATGCAGCGTCGCCTCGCCGAAATGCTGCCTGACCGCCCCGACCTGCTAAAGTTTTCGCGGGTCTGTCTGTTTCCTTATGCCGAATGGCCGGCCGGAATCAGCACCTCGGCGCGCGAGGGGCAGCAGGCCTTCGAAGGTTATTCGCTGAAAACCGACAGCAATCTGATCTATCTGCTCGACAAAGCCGGCCGCAGTATCTTCTCTTATGACCTGCGCCAGAACCGGCAGGTGCTGCTGGCTGCCGACCGTGAGCAGAAGCATCTGCAGCTCGATGACTTCGCGTTGCTGCGTGACAATACGCTTGCAATCGCCGATAACTCGCGCACCGCCCTGGTGTTTTTCGTGAGCAATCAGTTTCGCAACAAGGTCGATTTCGACGGTGAGCGCATGTTCTTCAGGTATATCAGTTTCATCGAGCCCGACCGCCTCGGCATGAACCTCGCAGTCTGCGACAGCGGTCGCAACCGCTCGTTCGTTTTCGATCGCGCCGGCGCTCTGCAGTGGGAAGCCGACGGCCTGTGCGAGCCGGTCTTTTTCGGCAATTCGCTGGTGCGCCTGGAAACCCGCGAAAATGGCCTGTTGATCAACAGCTTCAGTTCCATTGGCAGCGAGTCTGCCAGGCTGTATGACTATAACTGCGAGCCTGGTAATATCGTTCTCGACGCCTGGGCCGCTGGAACTTTCTCAGGCCAGCTGGCTGTCGTGGTTTACGAGGGCCGTGGCGACGAAGACCACCCCGATTATGCCCGCCTGCTGCTGATAAAAGATGCTGCCGTAACTGTTCACCGTTTTGTGCCCGATCTCGATATCAGGCTCAAACTGCAGACTCCCTACCGTCTGCTGCTCACCCGCGCCGGCATCCAGCTTGTCACTGCCCGC
>CAZMWO010000564.1:0-2669 GCA_964569565.1 uncultured bacterium
CCGCCCACAGCTGGATGCCTTCAAAAACGGCGCCCAGCTTGTAATCGCGACCCCCGGTCGACTGCTCGACCACCTGATTCGCGGCACGCTCTCACTTAAGACACTTAAATACCTGATATTCGACGAGGCCGATGAAATGCTGTCGATGGGCTTTTACCGCGATATGGTACGCATCGGCGAATTCATGCCGAAGAACAAGGTTGCCGCAATGTTTTCGGCAACCATGCCTGACATCGTAAAGCGCCTGGCCGGACAGTTTCTGCACAAGCCTGACTTTCTCTCGTATTCAGGCGATGGCGTGCATGTCTCAGAAATGGATCACATCTACTATGTCACCGATCCGATGCACAAGGATCGTGCCATGATGAGGGTCATAGAAGTAGAAGATCCTGACAATGCGATAATATTCTGCAACACCCGCAACGAAGTTGAATATGTCGCAGCTCTGCTGAAGCGATTTGGCTACGATGCTGACCAGATCAGCGGCGACCTCAGTCAGGGCGCACGCGAAACAGTCATGGCCAAGCTCAAGAACAAGCAGTTGCGCTTTCTGGTCGCCACCGACATTGCTGCTCGCGGAATCGATATCAGCAATCTTGAATATGTCTTTATCTACGACATGCACAAGGATACCGACCAGTATATTCATCGCGCCGGCAGAACCGCGCGGGCCGGCAATCGCGGCATTGCGGTCAGCATGGTGTCGACTCTGGAAGCGGCAGACCTCAAAAAATTCGCCCGGCGGGCCGGCATCTCGCTGCTGGAAAAGCCGGTACCAACCGAAGAACAGGTGCGCGAACGCCTGTCTGAAAAGCTGGTCGCCCATCTCGAAGCCAATTTCAGAGATGCCTCGACCGCGGTTAAAGAGCGGATGAAACGCTACCAGGGCCTGTATCGACAGCTTACCGAACATGAACACGGCGAAGATCTCTTTCTGCTGTTGCTCGACTCATTCCATCAGCAGTTAATCAAGGCTGGGCGTGGCATCGAGGGCGTCGAACCGGTAAATCCGGCGCCGCAGAAAGCCGCCCCTCCCAGAGAACGCCCGCCGCGCCGCAGTGGTTTTTCGCGCAATCGCAGAAGCTGACAATAGTTCTTTTAAACTGTAAATCATAAGTCACAAGGAGTTATAAACTATGGCAACAACCTACGAATTCAAAACAGAGGCACGACAACTTCTAGATCTGATGATTCATTCAGTTTACTCTCACAAGGAAATTTTCCTGCGTGAACTGATTTCGAACGCATCAGATGCGCTCGACAAGCTGAGATTCAATTCTCTTACCACAGAAGCCCTGCGTGCAATGACCGAAGATCTGCACATCAGACTGACACCCGATGCCAAAAACCGCACCCTGACAATTTCTGACAACGGCATCGGGATGACGCACGATGAAATTATTGATTACATCGGCACAATTGCGAAATCAGGCACTGGCGAATTTGCTGACCTGGTCAAAAAAGCCAACGAGAAAAAAGACGGACTGCCAGAACTGATAGGTCAGTTCGGAGTCGGCTTTTATTCGAGCTTCATGGTCGCTGATCGTGTCGAACTGATAAGCCGTAAAGCCGGCGAAGAGAAAGCATGGAAATGGGTCAGCAGTGGCGAAGGCAGTTACAGCATAGAAGAGGCCACCCGCGAAACCCAGGGGACCTGTGTCATTCTGCACCTCAAACCTGAAGACAGCGAAGACGAAGATTTTCAGGACTTCTCTCAGGAATGGGTCCTGCGCCAGGTTGTTAAGAAATATTCAGATTTTGTCGGGTATCCGATAAGAATGAAGGTCGAAAGAACTCGTATTGACCGCGACGAAAACGGTAAACCCAAAGAAGGCGCAAAAGAAGAGACCGTAATCGAAGACGAAGTGCTCAATTCGATGAAGGCGATCTGGCTTCGCCCTGAGAAGGAAGTCAGCGAAGAAGAATACCGCGAATTTTACAAACACATCAGCCATGACTGGAACGCTCCTCTGAAATGGATCAATTTCAAGGCAGAAGGAACTTCGAACGAATTCACATCGTTACTGTTTCTACCAGAAAAGCCGGGATTCGACCTGTTCATGCCCAATACAAAACGAGGCATAAACCTCTACGTCAAACGGGTTTTCATCATGAATGACTGCGAAGATCTGATCCCTGACTATCTGCGATTTGTCAAGGGAGTAGTTGATTCTGAGAGCCTTTCGCTGAATATCTCACGCGAAATTCTGCAGCATGACCGTCTTATTCAGACCATTCGCAAGAGCATTACCCGCAAAGTGCTCGATACGCTCAAGAAAATGCTCAATGAAGACCGCGAAAAGTATGTGGCATTCTGGAAACAGTTTGGGGCGGTAATTAAAGAAGGCCTTTTCAAAGAACCGGGTAACAGCGAGAAGCTTTTTGAATGCTGTCTTTTCCAGAGCACAGCCTCAAGCTCAGAATGGTTCACCATGGGCGAATACCTTGAACGCATGAAGGCGGAGCAGGACAAGATCTATTACCTGACCGGCGAATCACGCGAAGTGATCGAGAACAGCCCACACCTTGAAGCATTCAGAGACAAAGGATATGAAGTTCTGCTGATGACTGACCCGGTCGACGAAGTGTGGGTGCAATACGCATCTGAATACAAAGACAAAAAAATCAAATCGGCCGCCCGCGGCAGTCTTGATCTTGGTTCTGAAGAA
>CAZMWO010000565.1:0-2668 GCA_964569565.1 uncultured bacterium
AATGAGCAGAATAAGCATAGATCTGATTCTTAAACTCTTATGTGACAGAGGACTATAGTTTACTACTTATGGCTGTTTCCAGATTCTGGCGCAGCTTTACTATCGAGCCGGCGGCGAAATGCCCCTGAACGCTGGCGCATGGGTAGACCATGCAGTTGGGTTCCATGATGGTGCCGGGGTTGGTGACCGAGTTGCAGCCGAGCAGGCAGTTGTCACCCAGAATCGCGCCGAATTTGCGGATTCCGGTATCGACAACGTGTTCGCCGATGCGGGTACGTACGTTCGAGCCGTCATTTTTGAGGTTCGACAACTTGGTGCCGGCACCGAGATTTACGCCCGAACCCAGAATCGAATCACCAACGTAATTAAAGTGCGGAGCTTTGGCGCCGGGCAGAAAAACCGAGCGCACAGTTTCGCTGGAGTGCCCGACAACGGCGCCGTTGCCAATGATAACATGCCCTCTGACGAATGCGCCGTGTCTGATTTCGACATTCTCGCCGATGATGGCAGGCCCGCAGACCATAGCGCCGGCTTCTACCACAGACCCTTTGCCGAGGTAAATATCGCTGCCGCGTAGAAAGGCGCCTTCTTCGACATGGCCCAGAATCTGAGGTTTAACGAATTTTGTCGTGAAACCGGCCTGAATTCTTTTAAGGATGTCCCAGATGTTTTCGAGGCGGGCAAAGCCCTCGACTTCGGTCTCGAAGAGCTCGGGGCAGACGAATTCAGGCAGTCGCGCAAAAAATTCCCGGATTGTGAGCATATTGGTTCTCCAGCAGGCTTGGGATGAGTTCGAGTTTACTCTCAGGTCGCCGCCATGTCAATTTCTGTGCGGCTTCGCCGCCAGACAGGCTGAAGCCAGCAGGCAGCGGCGGCAGAGTTCCTGATTCTTGCCGTGCGTGCACTCGCCGGCAATGCCGAGATGGCAGAGTGAAAAATCGTATTTGATCGGATCTTCAGGGCAATAGCGGCTGAGACTGGCGGCAATCTCTTCGGCGGTTTTCCAGTCGTCGCTGCCCCGGCCGGTGAGCCCAAGATTGCGGGCAATCCGGCTGATGTGGCGGTCAAGTGGAATCAGCAGCAGAGCAGGGGAGACCTCAGGCCAGAGGTTCATATCGACACCGTCTTCCGGTCTTACCAGCCAGCGCAGGAACATGTGCCAGCGCTTGACGCAGCCGCCCGCCGCCGGGTCGGGCAGAAGATGCCGGGTGCCGCGCGAAAGCGGGCCACCGATCTGTTCGGCCTCGCGGCAGAGAGCCTGGTGCAGACCCGTAAGCCCGTCGCGAATGCTTTTGTCGGGCTTATAGCCTTTGAGAAACACAGATTTAAGGTTTTTGTGTTTTTTGATCAATTGTCCGGCTGCGCGCGCAAAAATACCGATTTCTTTGCCGGTGCTCAGCCGATAGGCCGGCCAATCGAACCTTTCAGCCTTTTTCGCGTCGAGTATCAGATCGAGAAACTGCCAGTCGCATGCTTTGAGCGTCTGTTCGATTTTTTTGATGAACTGGGCGGCCGAGCCATAAGCCAGCATCGCCGAAAACAGGGCGACGGCTTCAACTTCGGCCGCCGGGCGACGCTGTTCGAAAAACCAGCGCGGGAACTGAATCGGGTCAGCTTTTGTACGTGCGACCGGCGGGAAATCGGTGAGAACCTTTTCGAGAAGAGGTTTTAAATCAGCCGATTTCACCGCCGGTTTGGTCATATTACCGGTCGCTCAGTACTGGAATGAGCTGCCGCCGATGAATTCACGCAGAATCGAAGTTGGCGGCACTTCTTTGGGGTCAAGCGGAGCGAAGAACGACAGCGTTCTCAGTATCTGCCTGGCCTGGGTATAAGACGCGCTTTCGGGCAGGATGTCGAGGAGCAGCGGTTCGGCGATCGGTCGCAGTACGGCCCACTCGTATGGCACGGCTGAGTTGAATACCGTGTTGGCACATTCCTGGAACGGGAAAATATTGCGCTCTTCACCGCGGCGCACAGATGGCCAGCGACTGAAAGTATTCTCGGCCGAATAGCCGCGGTATTTGCTGTCGCGCACAGTGCGTCTGATCAGGCGGGTGTCGGTGGTGGCAATTCGGTTATAATCGTCGATGACCAGCTGTGTGAGTGCGCTGATGTAGATCTTGTATTTACAGTCGGCCGGCACAGATCTGGTCAGTTCGTCGTTAAGGCCGTGGATGCCTTCGATGATGATGATCTGGTCTTCATTGATGCGCATCGGGTCGGTTTTGTCCTTGCGATGGCCGGTATGGAAATCGAATTCGGGTATCTGGGCGACTTTGCCGTCGAGCAGTTCGCGCAGGTGCTGGTTGAACAGTTCGAGGTCGAGGGCATAGATTGATTCGAAGTCGTAGTCTCCATGCTCGTCGCGCGGAGTATGCTGGCGATCGAGAAAGTAGTTGTCGAGAGAAAGGGCAACCGGCCGCAGGCCGTTGACTTTAAGGTGCGTGCACAATCTTTTGCTGAATGTGGTTTTGCCTGAGCTCGAAGGCCCGGCGATCAGCACGATGCGAATCGAAGGGTGACTGGTGATTTCGTCGGCGATTTCCTGAATCTTTTTCGAATGCAGGGCCTCGGCAGTTTTTATGAAATCAGAAATTGTACCGTCTTTGATGCGCTCATTAAGCCTGCCGACGTTGTTGACTTCAAGGATTTTGCCCCAGTGCTT
>CAZMWO010000566.1:0-2667 GCA_964569565.1 uncultured bacterium
CTCCTTTTTCGTTTCGGATGAAGGCGGTTTCTTCATAGTCGCTGACGGCATGGGAGGTCTTGCGGCCGGTGAAGTCGCATCTAAAATAGCGAAAGACACTATTTCCAAGTCTCTTAAAAAGCATGGAGACTCCGGCGCCCCATTTGACAGGGTTTTACGGGAAGCTATTGAAGAAGCCAATGCGCGGGTAAGAGAGGCCCTGGTCGAGAATCCTTCTGCCAGAGGCATGGGCAGTACCTGCGTCGTTCTCGCTTTCAAAGATGGTGATTTTTATATAGCCTATGTTGGCGACAGCAGGATTTATCTGTTTCGTAATGGCCATCTCAAGCAGATAACGCGCGACCATTCTTATGTTGAAGAATTATTTCTGCGTGGTCTGATAAGTGCTGAAGAAAAAATCGATCACCCATACAAGAGTTCGATCACCAGATATATAGGTCATGCTGAAAAGATAGAGGTAGATATTACTTCCGGGCCATTGTCGAATGACGATGTTTTTCTGCTCTGTTCGGACGGCCTGACCGGAGAAGTCCCTGATAATGTAATTGAAGAGGTTCTCAAGACAACTCCTGAGATCAAAGATGGCGTAGAACGGCTGATAACTCTCGCCCTCGAGCATGGCGGCAATGATAATGTCAGCGTAATAGCGGTCAAGGTCGAAAAGAAGAAGCCCGGCTTCTTCAAGAAGCTTTTCAACTGGTGATATTCACCATCAGTTCAGGCCGAATACTTCCTTGATCAGCGAGAACATATTCCAGGTGCCTTTTTCGAATTCTTCTCCGGTCAATGTTGCGCAGAGTTTTTTCATGGCCATCATCACATCTGAGCCTTCACTGGCTTTGGATAAAACGAAGGGAACGCCTTTATTCACTGAAGGTACAACAATATTGCCCTCGCTCGGTATGAAGTGACTGATGGCATAACGCAGTGATTTCTCGACTTTGGCCGGCTCGAGTCCCATGGATTTAAAAGCACGGTTGAGCACAACCTTGATCTTGTCGCGCGGAGTTTTTATACGCTGCAGCAGATCAAGCAGCAGCTTGGTGTTTTTGATAAAGGTCAGTTCCATGGTCATCATAAGCATGATCAGGTCGCTGATTTCCAGAATCTTCAGTTCAAGCTCAGAAAGCTGGTTGTGGGTGTCTATTATGACAAAGTCATAATTAGCCCGAAGGATGTCGACAACATGTTCGACCAGCATAGGTTTTATCGTCTCAGCCAGTTCGGGCATGGGTGGCGGCAGCAATACCTTGAGGCCGCTGGGATGAGGAGTCAGTATCTTTTCGATTTGCGCCAGCTTGATCGGTGGGCGTTCACCTACCAGTTTGTGAATATGGTTGTCTGAGGGCAGTCCCAGTAGAATCGCCTGATCGCCGAAGGCGAGGTTCATGTCGAGAAGTACCACCTTTTTTTTCCAGTAGCGTGCGAGCATGACAGCTGTGTTTGCTGCTATAACCGATTTGCCGGCGCCTCCCTTGACGTTGAAAAAGGTGATTACCTTGCCTGCCTGTGTTTTGCTCGTGCCTTCTTCGAGCAGCTGCGGGGCCCGACGGGTATAGAGGTCGCGTGACTCTTTGGCAAACCCCGGATATAAGCCGATCAGGCGCAGGAATTCATTTTTTGGCAGATACATCAGGTGGAATTCCTGATAGCCGACAAGCGTGGCGAGGGAAGGGGTTCCGTTGAGTATTTCGACTTCGCCGTAGGTGTCGCCCGGATCAAGGTTGAACAGGGTACTTTTCCGCTGACGGTAGGTCTTGGTCACTGTCAATTGACCCTCGACAACGAATACAAGCTCGTCAAGTGCTTCTTTTTCTTTGATTACAACGGTTCCGGAGGCATATTTCTTGAACCGGCAGATTTTTTTAAGCTTTTCTATTTCGCGGGTAGGAAGTGTGCTGAAGAATGGAAATATCTTGAAATCAATCATAATTTTCTCACTTCATGTATATATAATTTCATTACTGAGAAGAAAATACTTGTAAAAGTAGAATTTTGCAAGAAAAGTAAACTTTTACAGAAAAATAGGGTAGACTATATATACCAGTTCTAAGGGGGCCCCCGATGATAAAGATCTCTGCCAAAACCTTATTATTACTGATTATATTGCTGACCGGCACTCTGGCTATTGCCGGGCAAAGCCCGTTCAGCTCAGATAAAGTAACAGTGTCAGGTTACGGTGATACTTCCGGTTCAAGCCGGGCTCTGGCGCCAGTCGTCGATGGCAAAAAGGAAACCGGTACCGTTGTCGTTAACGGTACCCTGAACCTGAGAAACAAGCCATGGGGCGACATTACCGGCAATCTCAAGAATGGGGCCAAAGTTACCATTACTGGCGCGGTTGGCGACTGGTACAAGGTGTCAGTCAACGGCAAGACCGCTTACGTTCATTCTGCTTACGTAAAACGACAGGGTGAGGGCGATAAGCCTTTTCCGACAAGCGGCAGGGTTAATGCCAAAATCGGTTTGAATGTTCGCAGGGTTCCGAACGGTGATAAGCTTGGTGCTCTCAAATACAATGCCAGCGTCACTATTCTCGGTGTCGTTGGTGACTGGTATAAGATCAGATGGGGCAATAACGAGGCTTTCGTCCACAAGAATTACATTACCCCCTCTTCGTCTGCAGCACCTGTTGCAACTCCTTCTGATGGCGTTCAGAAACTTGAT